>CATKAZ010000097.1 GCA_949745795.1 uncultured Oscillospiraceae bacterium
AAAGGAGCTTCTTTTTTATTATGAAACCTTACTTAAAAAGAGCTTGGGCTGAATTAGTCTGGGGACGCTTGAATCGAACATAAAAAAAATTCCTTTTTTAAAAAAAATATTAAAAAAAATATATTTAAATAATAAATCAGCTTACTTTAAAAAAATTTCTCAAAATTGTAAAACCGACCCCAAGCTTGTGGTATTTGAAGCATTTCAGGGAAGAAGCTATTCATGCAGTCCGAAAGCTATATATGAATATATGTTAAACTGTCCGCAATTCAAGGACTACTCTTATGTCTGGATTTTCAGAGATCTTAACTCTCACGGCAAATTTCCGCAAAATACCCGTCTTGTTAAATTCGATTCGGAAGAATCCTTCCACGCTTACGCTAAGGCAGGTACATGGGTCACAAATTCACGCCTCAGAGATTTTTATATTCCGAATAAAAATCAAAGATATATACAGTGCTGGCACGGCACACCTTTTAAAAAAATCGGCTGCGACGTAACTGCTGCCGGAAATGCCACATCAACAGTACAGGAAATATATAATGAATATACTGACGAAGCAAAACGTATATCATTTTTTATTTCTCCTTCTGATTTTACAACTTCAAAGCTTATTTCCGCTTTTAATCTTAAAAGTTTAAATAAGGAAAACTGTATAATTCAAAAGGGCTACCCGAGAAACGACTCACTTTTCAACACTAATTTAAAAACTGTTGAAAACTTCAAAAAAAATCTTAATATTCCTCCTAATAAAAAAATCATTCTATATTGTCCTACCTTCAGAGATAATCAGTTTTCAGGCAGCGGATATACTCTTGAACCGACTGTTGATTTTAATTCTTTAAAAGAAAATTGCGGAGATGACTTTGTTATCCTTTTCCGAGCACACTATTTTATCGCCAATTCCTTTGATTTCACAAAATACAGCAATTTTGTTATTAATGTATCAAACCATGACGATATAAACGAATTGTATTTGATAAGCGATATTCTTATAACAGACTATTCAAGCGTTTTTTTTGACTATGCTAATCTTAAAAGACCAATACTTTTTTATCTTTATGATTTTGAAGAATATAAAAATAATATGCGTGATTTTTATTTCGGTACTGCTATGCTTCCCGGACCTGTTACGCAAACTCAGGAAAACTTAGAAATTGAGCTGAATAAAATTTTAAATGATATCAGAAATGGAGGAAACGGACTATTAAGTTTTAAAAAATCTATAATTTCATTTAATAAAAAATTCAATCCATATGAAGACGGACATTCAGCCGAAAGAACAATTAAAGAACTGTTTTAAAGCTTTTTCAAAAGCTTACTTGACTTTACAGTCTAAATATTATACAATATTCTTGATAAATAATGTTAGGAGCAAATTTAATGTCAAAAATTTTATCCGGCTTTACGGAAATCATGTCCGAACATAAAGGACAGCTAAAAAAAATCTGGTTACTTGCCGTAAATGACCTAATAAAAAAGTACAAAGGCGCTGTTATGGGGCCTCTATGGGCAATTATAAAGCCTACCTTTACCCTATTTATACTGTGGTTTGCATTTACGGTAGGTATAAGAGGCTCGGGAACAGTCAGCGGCTATCCCCGATTTATTTTTATGCTTTCCGGCTATATACCGTGGTTTTTTATAAGTGAAGGAATTATCGGCGGCGCACGTTCTATAAGACAAAACAGTCAGTTTGTTACAAAGCTTTCGTTTCCCGTTTCAAATATAATGACATTCTGTTCCCTTTCTTCACTTATAGTGCATATGGGAATGTGTGTGATAATGTTTGTAATTCTGCTGACTCAAGGATATGGTCCTTCAATATATAACCTTCAGATTTTATATTATATGCCCCTTATGTATATTTTCTTTTTGGTACTCTCTTGGACAACCGCTCCGCTAAGCGCTTTCAGCAAAGATTTTGAAAATCTGATTAACTCGATAATGACCGGTCTTTTCTGGCTTTCAGGTATATTCTGGGATACCTATGACGTAAAAAATCCTATACTCAAAACGCTAATGTATTTTAATCCGATAAACTATTTTATAAACGGCTACAGAAAAAGTTTTCTTTATGAAACTTCGATTTTCGACAGTAATTATACAACCGAACTTGTAGTTTTTTACGGAGAATTTATTCTGCTAATCATAATCGGATCTCACTTCTATAAAAAGCTGAGAAAAATCCTGCCGGATATTCTGTAAAGGAGGTATATTCCTATGAGTGAAGCTGTTATTAAATTTGATCATGTAAGTAAGGAGTATTTTCTTTACAAAAATGAAAAAGCCCGCTTTAAAGCTATTTTTACCAATAATAAAGGTGTTAAGCGTCATCAGGCACTGAAAGATATAAGCTTTGAGGTACACAAAGGAGAATCGGTAGGTATAATCGGAAGAAACGGTGCGGGAAAATCCACACTATTGAAAATGATAACCGGAGTTTCCTTTGCAACCTCCGGAAATATAACCGTTAACGGCAAAGTCGCAGCGCTTTTGGAATTGACCGCAGGATTTTCCGCTGATATGACCGGAAGAGAAAATATTTATTTAAAGTGCTGCCTTTTAGGACTGGAAAACAGTGAAATTAAAGCTATTGAGGACAATATTATAAATTTTGCAAAGCTCGGAGATTATATTGACCAGCCTGTCAGGACTTATTCCAGCGGTATGAAAATGCGTTTAGGATTTGCTATAAATATCAACATAAAACCTGACATACTTGTTATTGATGAAGCATTAAGCGTAGGCGACGCCGAATTCAGAAAAAAATGTGAATCCAAAATAAAAGAACTCAGAGAATCGGGAATTACCGTTTTGTTTGTAAGCCATTCAATGAACAGTATAAACGACACCTGTGACCGTGCTATTTATCTATCAGGCGGTAAAATCGAATATGACGGTACCGTCAAAGAAGCATTTGAAAAATACAATAAAAAGAAATAAAGAGAAGATTGAAATATCTTCTCTTATTTTTTGCTTATATTAAATTAGTGGGCGGTCAATGACCGCCCCTATTTTTATCTTACATAACGTTTTTCAATTTATACCAAAAAACTTTAAAGCATTTGAACAGGTAATATCCAGTATTTCCTGTGCCGTCAATCCCTTTACTTCTCCCGCCTTTTCGGCAATTTTTTCTATCATACTGCTGTCACACCGTTTTCCTCTATATGGCTCAGGAGCCATATAAGGACAGTCTGTTTCAAGCATAAGCCTGTCAATCGGTACTGCCTCCAGCGCTTTAAGGGCTTTTTTTGCGTTTTTAAAGGTCAATACTCCGGTAAAGCTAATATACATACCCAAAGAAATTATTTCCTTAGCAGTTTCAGCAGAACCGCTGAAACAATGCACAACACCCCGAGGCTTATACTCTCTTAAAATTTCCATAGTATCATTTGAAGCGTCCCTTGAATGTATTATAACAGGTATATCAAGCTTTTTTGCAAGCTTCAGCTGACTTATAAATAATTTTTTCTGTTTTTCCGATGAATACCCCTCATAATGATAATCAAGTCCTATTTCCCCAAGAGCCTTGATTTTTTTTGAAGAACATATATATTTTTCAAGTTCAGGCAGAAAATTTTCAGGAGTATAATCGGCAGCTTCGGGATGAACTCCCAAAGCGCCGTAAATATAGTCATATTTTGAAGTTAAGTCCAGTATTTTGGAGCAATCCTCCATACAGGCAGAAATTGTGACGATTTTTTCAACACCCTTTAAGGGTAAAGTGTTTAAAAGCTCTTCCCTGTCCCCATCAAAAGCTTTTTCAGTATAATGACTGTGAGAATCAAATATATTATTCATTTTTCTGACTCTCCTGACTTTCTGTATTTGAAGTATCGGAATTTTCCTCTTTGGCTTCTTCAAAATACACTTTTATTTCATCTGCAAAAGAACTGTCTGCAACAAAATTCTTTTCTGTTTCATTTCCATAAGGAGTAATAAATGTTGCTCTTGAGGAACTTGATTCACTGTCAGCAGGATCGCTGTATTTCATCATAAACTTAATAGCATATTTTTTATCATTATAATCCACTGCCGAAATATCACTTTTTATCAAATTAATAAGAGTTTCAAAAGTATTATCCAGATTTTCCGCAATTCTAACGCCGCTGGTTTGATTCATCATAGCTGTAACAATAGCAGACGCCGTCGATATACGCTGAATTTCTCCCCCAGAATATCCGCCGTAGCTTATAATTTTTTCGATTTGTTCAGGTGAAAGATACTGTTCGCTGTCTGAATCCGGTATTCCCTTTACGCCCTTAGGAACAGCATAAGTAACGCCACCCATAATATTACACGCCTTTTTAAAGCTTTCGGAATCAAATACAGCATATCTGTCAATTTCTATACCCAAAGAATACTCAATACTTTGACTTATTCCTGCTGCTCCGCTGCTTTCATAAATATCCTTAGCTTTTTTGTTGTCATTACCAACCAGCATATTGCTTGGGATACCCATAAACATCATCTGTTTATCAACAGGCGTTGAACGCATTACAATAAACGTATACGGTTCAGGATATACTTCTTTTTCTTCTTCTTCTGTTGTTTCCCAATCATAGGAATCCTCGTCATCTTGGTAATCTTCATCTTCTGAATCGTTATCTTCATACTCGCTGTCTTCCGAATCCTCATCCGGCATTTCAACACTGTCGCTTAAATCCAAAATAAGCATAACAGTATGATTGTCCTCCGCAGAAAGAGTTCCCGCCTCATTTACCATTGTAAGCAGCGAGGATTCATCGTTGTCAATTTTATCATATATAACTATCGCAATTCCGCCGATTACTATCAATGAAATCAAAAATGTAAGTAAAAAAGGAATAGCAATACTTCCTGATTTTTTCTTTTTCTTTTTATTCATTATACATTTCTCCTTTTTTCTTAATCCTCGTATTTTCAAGGATTTTCTAAATGTTCATACATTTATTAACATGGTTTATACAAAATGTTGAAAACTCTGTTGAAACAGTTGAAAGTCCGTCAGCTGAAATACACTTTTTACTGTCAACAGTCAAATTTAACAAATCAATCCAAATAAAACAGACCTTTTTTTCTCTCTTTTTTCTTTAAAATATAATTATTTACATTTATTATATTTATTTTCAGTCCTTGTTTTTTCGCATAATTTATTGTCTGTCCGGTACCGCTTTTATAATCGTCCACTACCGCTATAAGCTTTGACGACCTGTCAACCATATACTGATTTCTGAGTTTATAGCAGTCTTTAGAATATTTTTCCGTCACACAGACAACTTCATCTGCCTTTGAAAGAACATTTGACAGAATCCACAGATCCTCATTTTTAAAACTTTCTCCATGGGCAGCAAATGGTTTAGCACAAATAAGCTTTATATCGGGAAATCTTTTCCTTACTTCAAATACATATTCAGCCGCCCAAAGATCAATACCTCTGGCAAGACCTGATATAAAATATTTATATCCCTCTTCTGCCGACTGATATATCTGATAATAAAGCATACTTTTTATTACATTTAACGATGCGTTTTCTGTCTCTCCGAAGCCCGGTAATTTTTCCGGTCTGTGTCCTGTAAAGCACACTGTTTTTTCTCTTGAATATATCACTTTATTTTTTTCCTTTATTAAAAAAATATTTATTTTATTATATCATATTAAACCTTCAATTTCAAGCAAGCTTTTTGAAAAAAGCTTGGCAAAAACTTTTATGCCGGATTTATTAAACTTCATTTTTCTTTTAAAGACTCGCAAAGCAGCTTAATATAATTTTTCTCTCCTTTAAAAAAGCTTGGCAAAAACTTTTATGCCGGATTTCATAAACTTCATTTTCCTTTTAAAGACTCGCAAAGCAGTTTTAAAAAAATTAACTCTCCGAGAGCATCGGAGAGTTAAAAAGGAAGAAGGAAAAGCATTTAAGTGCTTTTAGAAATATCGATTTTAATTATTTAAAGTATCTGTTAAGGAGTCCTTCAAATGCACAGCCGTGACGAGCTTCGTCCTTAGCCATTTCATGTACTGTATCGTGAATAGCGTCAAGATTAAGTTCCTTAGCCTTAACAGCAAGTTTTTTCTTACCGTCACAAGCGCCGTTTTCAGCCATAACTCTAAGTTCAAGATTTTTCTTAGTTGAGTCTGTAACAACTTCGCCCAGGAGTTCTGCAAACTTTGCAGCATGTTCAGCTTCTTCCCAAGCGGCCTTTTCATAATACATACCAACTTCGGGATAACCTTCTCTGTGAGCGACTCTAGCCATTGCGAGATACATGCCGACTTCGGTACATTCACCGGTAAAATTTTGTCTTAAGCCTTCAATAATTTCAGGATCAACGTCCTTAGCTACCCCTACCACATGCTGATCAGCCCAAGCAAGACCTTCAGCCGGTGCTTCAGTAAACTTTGAAGCAGGCGCCTTACACTGCGGACATGATTCCGGAGCTGCCATTCCCTCAAAAACGTAACCGCATACTGAACATACAAATTTTTTCATTATTATATCCTCCAATAATATTATAAATATTTTTATCAATGTTTTGTTTAATCTAAGGTTAATTCCCTTTGACTGTGTTTATTATAATACATGATTTTTAATTTGTCAACAATATTTTATAAGAATTCACAAAGTTTTCACAAAAAGTATGTGGAAATTGCAGTACATAATAATAACCATTATTACTTTTAGAAATCAAGAAAAGAGACGCAATTAATGCGCCCTTTTCTTTTTTATATTTATGTGACGATTAGGGAAAGCAAACCGAGACTGTTATTGTAGTATTTATTATATCATGAAAAAATTTCCATGTCAATATAAATTTATAAATATTATCACAATAACCTACGAATTGTTGAATTATTTGTACAAATTAACTAATCCAAAATTTTCAATATTTGGTAAGATGGGTCATAATCTTTAATAATTTCAGGATTCTCCGCTGAATACTCATCAATCGCATCTGCCAGACCCCCGTCGAGAAATTCAACAAGCTCATTCAGCGGACGCTTAAATATCTCATTACAAGCCGAACTAACGGTAATAACTGTAGAACCGTTAAAATTCATAACTCTAAAGGGCCAAATTTTACAGTCGAATGGTTTGTCCTCACCGAGAATACAGCCGCTGTTTTTGTCCAACCCAGGGCAGTAAAAAATCTCATCACCCGAAAGCTCACAAGGTTTAGTAATGTAATAGCTCCCGTGGTTAATAAATTCCGTACCCGGTTTAAGCGATTCAAGCTTGTTTTTAGTTTTTTCTGTCATCACAGGCATTTCCCAAGTGTCATTGCAGTCAAAACCGCAGCATATTTTGCACTCTCCGCAGGTTGTTTTTTTTAAAATTCTACTTAACATTTTATTTTCCTTTCGCTTTTTGAAAAAACCGCTTTTTGAAAAAAACTTGCCAAAAACTTCTATGCCGGGTTTCATTAACTTCATTTTCTTTCTAAACACTCGCAAAGCATCTTTTATGCCGAAATTATATAACAATAATTTATTTTTGTCAAGTCTAAAAGTTTCGCTTTTTTAAAATAGATTAGCAGAAAAACTCTTGACATAAATATAACAAAATGGTATAATTATCTCAATATAAGATTATTATAAATCATCTACTTATTTACTTCAGGATTATCTGTCCGTTCAAGAAGATAGTCAATTGACACATTAAAATAATTTGCAATACTAATTAAAGTCTGATAGTCAGCTTGACGTACTCCACTTTCATACTGACTTATAGTATTTTGAGCTAAATTCAAATCCATTGCCATTTTAAGTTGTGATATTCTTTTCTTCTCTCTTAAATACTTCAATCTCATAAAAACCCCCTTGACATTTTTATTACAATATGGTATAATTATCTCAATGAGAGATGTTTATAATTATTTATTTTTGAATATTCTTCTCTTTCAACAAGATAATCAATTGATACATTAAAATAATCTGCAATACGTTTTAAAGTCTTAATATCAGGTTCACGTTTGCCGTTTTCATATTGACTTATAGTATTTTGAGACAAATCCAAATCCATTGCCATTTTACTTTGTGTAATTTTATTCTCTTTTCTTAATTCTTTTATTTTCATAAAAAACTCCTTGACATTATTATAACAATATGGTATAATATTTTTATCTCAATACGCGATAAAAACCACTTTGATTTCAAAAAATATTATTGTTTCAATATTTTTTTACTTTTATCTTAAAAAATATTGAATAAATTATATGTTTATGATATAATTTAATAAAACTTAATATTTAACTTTTATCGGGTTTAGGATCTTCTTTTCTTTCGAGAAGATAATCTAACGAAACATCAAAATAATCAGCTATTGTAATTAAAGTTTTAATATCTGGTTGTCGCTCACCACTTTCATAACGGCTAATGGCATTTTGATGTATTTTCAGCTCTTTTGCAAGTTGCTGTTGTGTTAGACCTCTTTCTTTTCTTAAGGTATACAATCTTTTCAATTCCATATTCATCCTCCTTTACCTATAATTATACCATAGTGAGAAGTGTTTTTGTATCACAATTTGGGATACTTTGGAAAATTTTACATAATATTATAAATAATATCAAATGAGTTAAAGATTTTATTGATTTTACTACAATGTCCCTATTACCAAAAATATAATCATAATTTAATTTAAAGGTTTAATGTAATGATGTTCTACCTCTTAGACATTTAAATATTAATTTATGATAACATACGAATTATCAATAGGTCTTTAGCTCATTTGATATTATTTATATATAATATGAGTTTTGTATAAATATATATTTTTTGTAAATTGAATGCCTAAAGTTTACAAAAAAACAGATTTATAGTATATAATATTATTAGGTGATAAATGTGAATTATGAAGATGAATTTGTTGAAAGACTGATACAGCTTAAAGAGGAAAAAGGCGTATCGGCAAGAGATATGAGTTTGTCAATGGGTCAAAGCTCTTCTTATATCAATAATATCGAAAATAGGAATTGCATGCCCTCATTAAAAACTTTTTTCTACATATGTGAATACTTTGATATTACACCAAAGGAATTCTTTGATTATGGCACAGAATATCCGGCTTTAAAAAATCAGTTATTTGAGGAAATAAAAAGCCTGGATTATAATGAAATCAATCATATTTTACAGGTTGTAAGAGATATAAATAAGATTAAAAGTAATATGAAACGAGTTAAAGAATATCAATATCGCTGATTTGACCTATCTCCTCATTTCTATTCTTAAAATTTATAATCATGATTAAATTATAAGTTTAAAGTATCTTTTTCCAACTTCTAAAATGATAGAGAATACAGATTCTTTTGTATTGGTATTAAATCAGCGATTTTCTTTAACTCATTTGATATTATTTTGCTTAAATGAGTTTTGCCGTACGAAACGAGTTAAAGGGCGAGCCGTACAGGTGTTGAACGGAACCTAAATGTCGAGAGGTGAGCCTTCGTTTGTCAATTCACTCCTTATTGAGTAGCATGCTTTATACTTAATATCCCATCTTCTACACTGTGGGAACAAAAGGGTATTTTATATTGGAGGTAAAAAGACATTTAGTGGACACTTCGTTCTTTAGCTCGTTTGGTACGGCAAAAAGCAGCGTATTTATATGCGCTGCTTATTTTTTTATTAAAATATAAAGGGAGTTGTTAAAAGCTCCCTTATTTTTTATTCTTCCGTATCTTCAGAAATTGAGTTTTCTTGTTCTTCCGCCTGAGCATTAGCCATATCCTGCGCAATTTCTTCCTCGCTTGGCTGATCGACTGTTGCTACTTCTGCATCTTCATCGTGTTCGGCTCTAGTAAATGAAACAACACGGCTTTCTTCCGCAACCTTCATAACCTTAACGCCAGTTGCGTATCTTCCCATAATTCTCACGTCGGCACATCTTATTCTGATAATAATACCGTCGTTTGAAATCAGAATTATATCATCGCTTTCATCTACGACCTTTATTCCGCATACATAGCCCTTTTCACCGCCTGTTTTATAATTCAACAGACCGTATCCGCCTCTGTTCTGGATTCTGTAAGCATCAAGCTCAGTCCTTTTACCGAATCCCTTATCAGTTACTGTCAGCAGTGAAGCTCCCTCTCTGACTCTCGCCATAGACACCACATAGTCGCCTTCTCTAAGCTTTATAGCCTTTACACCATGGGCGGAACGTGACAAAGCCCTGGTTTTTTCTTCTTCAAGTCTTATAGCCATACCGTTTCTTGTAGCCACGAATAACTGTGCATTGCCGTCTGTCATTCTTACACCGGCAATTTCATCGCCCTCGTCCAGACCGATAGCTATCAGACCGTTCTTTCTGACGTTTTTGTACGCTGAAAGGGCGGTTCTTTTTATTTTACCGTTTTTGGTTACCATTACAACGTACTTACCCTCGTCAAAATCGGAGGTTTTAATCATAGCGGCAATTTTTTCATCTTCTCCCAAAGGCAGAAGATTTACTGCATTAACGCCTCTTGACGACTTTGAACCCTCCGGCACTTCATAGCATTTCAGCTTATACATAATACCCTTATTTGTAATAAACAGAATATTATCATGAGTGGAACAGATAAACATTTCGTTTACGAAGTCCTCCTCACGCTGTTTCATACCCGAAACACCTCTGCCGCCTCTGCGCTGAGTTTTATAAACGTCTACAGGCATTCTCTTGATGTAACCGATATTAGTGTATGTTACAACGCAGTCCTCAACAGGTATAAGATCCTCTATATCGACTTCTCCGCTTACTGTTTCAATTTGAGTTCTTCTGTCATCACTGTATTTTCTTCTGATTTCAGCAAGCTCGTCTTTGATTATCTGATGAACCTTGTTTTCGTCGGCAAGTATTGCTTCAAGTTCTTCGATTTTCTTCATCAGTTCGTCTAATTCGTCCAGAATTTTCTGTCTTTCAAGACCTGTCAGCTTACCTAAAGTCATCTGTACTATAGCTTCAGCCTGAATTTCCGAAAGATTAAAGCGCTCCTGCAATCTCTGCTTTGAATGGGGAATATTTTCGGAAGTTTTACATATTTCCACTACCTCGTCAATATTATCCGCCGCAATAACCAGACCTTCCAGAACATGCGCTCTGTGCTTTGCCTTTTTAAGATCATATTCGGTACGGCGTCTTATAACCTCTACCTGAAATTTAACATACTGTTCGAGCGTCTGCTTTAGTGTGAGAATTTTAGGTTCACCGTCCACAAGTGCAAGCATAATAACGCCGACTGTGTCCTGAAGCTGAGTATATGAGAAAAGCTTGTTTAAAACTATTTGCGGTATAGCGTCCTTTTTCAGCTCTATAACTATACGCATTCCCTCTCTGCCGGATTCGTCACGAATAAAGTGAACTCCGTCTATTCTCTTATCCTTTACAAGATTTGCCATAGACTCAACCAGTCTTGCCTTGTTTACCATGTAAGGAATTTCATGTACAATGATACACTGCCTGCCCTTAATTTCCTCAATTGTGGTATTGGCACGAAGAGTTATTTTTCCTCTTCCGGTAGCGTACGCAGCTCTTATCCCCGCACGACCCATTATAATACCGCCTGTAGGGAAATCAGGACCTTTTATATGTTCCATAATTTCGTCAAGAGTACAGTCGGGATTATCCATAACAAGGTCAATAGCGTCGATTACCTCTCCTAAATTATGAGGCGGAATATTTGTCGCCATACCGACAGCTATACCCACAGAACCGTTCACAAGAAGATTCGGAAAACGGCTTGGAAGTACAACAGGTTCTTTTAATTTATCGTCATAGTTTGTGGTATAAGGAATTGTTTCCTTTTCGATATCCGTCAGCATTTCTCCTGCAATCTTGGACATTCTCGCTTCTGTATAACGGTAAGCGGCAGGCGGATCTCCGTCTATAGAACCGAAATTTCCGTGACCGTCAATAAGAGGATATCTTAAAGAAAATTTCTGCGCCAGACGTACTAAAGCGTCGTAAACCGAAGCGTCGCCGTGGGGGTGGTATTTACCCAGCACTTCTCCGACAGTATATGCACACTTTCTGTATGGCTTATCAAAGGTATTTTTTGAATCGTTCATAGTGTAGATAATACGCCTGTGAACGGGTTTCATACCATCTCGTACATCCGGAAGCGCTCTAGCCACAATTACAGACATTGAATATTCAAGGAAAGACTTTCTCATTTCCTTGTCAATATCCACATTAAAAACTTTTGAGTTGTCATTAAACATTTCTTAAACTTCCTTTTAATTATTTACTTGCTTCACAAATAAAATTTTTATCCATCTGTTTATGAAAATGGAGATTCATAATCTCAATTTCTTCCTGTGTCAGCGGTTCTTTTGGAACAACATAAAACATGGATCTTTTTATATATATCATAAAAAATTTTTTTCTTTCAATAACCTTTACATTTTTGTGAAGAAAAATTTCAGTATCCGCAATATCTTCTTTCATAGGGATTTCACCGAAAACTTCTTCATATTCTTCCGGTTCTTTTTCATTTTCCGGTTCTAAAACAGTTCCAATAACAATTCTTTCAGGATATATTGTCAAGTTATAAATATCGTTTTCAATTCCTTTAACAGATTCCATTAAACTCCTTTTAAGTTTTCTGGGATTATACCAGTTTATAAATGCAAGAGCAATACAGACAAGTACCAATACGTATCCGATTGTATCTCCCTTACCGAAAATTATATTTAATATATTTCCAACAGCAAGCAATAAAAGCAATCCTGTCATCAACCAGTTTTTAGGAAATACAAACTTTTTCTGAAAAACCGTAAACGCTTCACCGAAAAGCTCGTAAGGTATGGAATACCTCTTCTTTATTAAAGCTTCATCTTCCATATTTTATCCTTTCTCTTACATTTTTGAAAAAAAAGTAAGCAAAAAACTTTTATATCGATTTTAGTTTACTGATATATTTTAATTAATTCACGATGGTTTATTTTACAGATAGTTGAAGAAAAAATTTTGAAAAAAAGTAAGCAAAAAACTCCGCTTTTTGAAAAAAGCTTGGCAAAAACTTTTATGCCCTCCGCTTTTGAAAAAGCGTAACCAAAACTTTTATGCCGATTTACATTAACTTTATTTTCTTTTTAAAGACTCGCAAAGCAGCTTTTTAAAAAGCTGCAAAAATTTTATTTGTCATTTTCTTTGCTTGTGCAAAGAAAATAACGAAAAGAAACACCCTTCTTTCTTTGTTCACACAAAAGAA
>CATKAZ010000098.1 GCA_949745795.1 uncultured Oscillospiraceae bacterium
AATGGCGGAGAGGGTGGGATTCGAACCCACGGTCCCTTGCGAGATCACTGGTTTTCAAGACCAGCTCCTTAAACCACTCGGACACCTCTCCATTGCTTGATTCAGCTTATTCATTATATCGCATCTCAAGCAAAATGTCAATAGGTTTCTGAAAAAACGTCAATTCATACAAATTTCAACACATTATTTTAATGATTTTATATAATTGATTAATGAAATTTTATCATTTAATAGATTTTCATATATAACTTCTTTCAGCAAATGTTCCAGTAACTGCCCGTTTTCTCTGCCATTAAAACCTAATTTTATCAAATCATTACCATTAATAGCAAGATCTTTTAAAGTATAACACTCTTTATTTTGTATAATTTCCTCTGCCAGTTTTTCCTGCTGATCAGATTTTATTAAACGTTTTAGACAAAATTCCTGTTTCGACATAGAATCTGCTCTTTGAGCATTAAGTAAATCAAAAAAATTCTTATTACCAATTTTATTTAGAAGCAGTTTAATTTCTGATTTACTGTTTAATTCATCGCTATGATGATATATAATGCTGATAATATCTTTGCTGTCCTTTGATGAAAATTTTAAGCGTTTAAGTATTACGGACGCCGTTTCCGCACTTTTTAATGCATGTCCTTTAAAATGTCCTCTTCCGCTTTCATCTTTATAAAAACAGTCAGGTTTAGAAATATCATGAAAAAACATAGCTGCCCTTACACTTTTTTTCGGCACAGCCGCACCAACAGCATGAATTGTATGTTCCCACACGTCATATTTATGGTAAGGACTGCATTGATCAAAACCGTATAATTTTTGGATTTCCGGTATAAAAACTTCAATAACATCACAATACTTGCGTAAAACTTCTTCTGCATTATTTCCCATAAGAATTTTAACAAATTCTTCTCTGATTCTCTCAGCAGATATATTTTTTATAAGATATGCATATTGATGTATTATCTCACTTGTTTTATTTTCAATATCAAATCCCAGCTGCGAAGCAAATCTAAGCGCTCTGAGGATTCTTAAAGCATCTTCTGCAAAACGCTTCGACGGATCGCCTACAGCACGAATAACTTTGTTTTTCAAATCCGATCTTCCATTAAAATTGTCAATAAGCTCACCGGAAACATTGACTGCCATAGCATTAATTGTAAAATCTCGTCTTATTAAATCATCATACAGATTATGAGAAAACTTTACCGTATCCGGATGACGATTATCGCTATATGTTCCTTCAATTCTGTAAGTTGTTATTTCAATTTTCTGTATATCAATTATTACCGTTACCGTCCCATGCTTTGCACCTGTTTCAATAATCTTGTGTTCTTCAAAGCATTCTCTTATTTCACAAGGAAGTGCATTTGTTGTAATATCAAAGTCGCTCGGAACTTTCCGGAGCAAAAAATCCCTTACACATCCGCCTACTATATATGCTTCAAATCCCCTGCTGTTCAGCTTATTTAATACATACATGACATAATCCGGAATCTCAAACAAACATTTCACTCCTTTGGTTTCTAAATATAAATAACATTTTTATTATATCATATAGTATAATTTTTTTCAATTCCTCCCATTCACAAAATATAAATTAATTATTAACATGGATTTTACTGGTTTTTCTAAACGTTATCATAAAATTTTCACATAAAAAGGTATAATATAAATATAACAAAAAAACAAAAACAATGATTTACATAGAAAGGGTGTTTAATTATGGATAATTTCCAAAATAACGATTTAAACAATAATGAAAACGGTCAGAACAACACACAAAGTTCATTCAGCTATGATTATGCAAAGAATGATACTATTAACACATCAGGTACTGTTGTAGATGAAAAACCTAAGAAAAAGAAAAGAGTTTTTACAAAAGTTATTGCCTTTGCAGTATGTGCGGCTGTAATTTCCGCCGGTTCAATATCTGCATACAAATATATTGACGATAACTTTTCATTTGAAAATTTCTTCGGTCGGGGTACATCCGACAGCTCTGAGGCAGATTTATCTTCAAAAGAAGCAAATAAAACAAACAGCAGCGTTTCCAATGAAAAAAGTTTAATCGAACTTGCTTCCAGAGAAAACAGTCTTTCCGTACCCGACGCAGTTTCAAAAGTTATGCCGGCAGTGGTTGGTATTTCATCTGAATTTCAGGTAAACGGTCAAAGTATAGGAGGCAATTGGTTCTTTGGCAATCAGGGACAAACCAATACACAGGTTGCTACTGCTACAGGCACCGGTATTGTAATGACTTCAGAAGGTTATATTATTACCAATGCTCACGTTATTTATGATAATAATACCGATACAAATTACGGAAAAGCAACAGGCGTATCTGTTTTAATGTCTGACAAAACAGAATATGAAGCAACTATCATAGGATATGATACAGATACAGATATTGCCGTTTTGAAAATTGACGCAAGCGGTCTTACACCGGCTGAATTCGGAAACAGCGACGATCTTCAGGTAGGCGAACTGGTTCTTGCCATCGGAAATCCTTTGGGATTTGAACTTTTCGGTTCGGTAACAAGCGGTATAGTATCAGCTTTAAACCGTGAAATAAACATCAATGATAAGAAAATGAATCTTATTCAAACTGATGCTGCCATTAATTCCGGTAACTCCGGCGGTCCGCTTATAAACAGCTATGGTCAGGTTATCGGTATAAACTCTGCTAAGATGACATCCACTTATTCAAGTTCGTCTGTTGAAGGCTTAGGATTTGCAATTCCTATTACACAGGCTAAAACTATTATTGATGATTTAATTAATTACGGATATGTAAAAGGCAGACCTCAGCTTGGCATCACATGTATAGATGTTGATGAATCTACAGCAAGTCTATACAATATGACTGTAGGAGCTTATGTTCGCTCTGTTACACCAAACGGTGCTGCTGCTCTTGCAGGTATCCAGGAAGGCGATATTATTATCGGTGTTAATGGAACTGCTGTTTCAACAGCTGATGAACTAAATGAAAAGAAAAATGAATTTAATGCCGGAGATACAATAACTTTGACTATTTCTCGAAAAGGTAAAGATACAGATGTACAGGTAACATTACAGGAAGTAACTCAAGGTGACACACTCTTCGGAAATCAACAAACAGTTGAAAACTAAAAAACTTACTCTCCTATTTTTCAGCCGGACAGCTTTTAAATTACTGTCCGGCTGATTTTTATCTATTTATATATATCTGTTATTCTTTCCGCTATCTCTTTAAAAATCGGTGCTGCACAGTCATTGCCGTAACCGCCGTCCTCACACAATACGGTTACCGCATATCTGGGTTCACTAACCGGAAAATAACCTGTTATCCAACCATGACATATTTCTATTTCGTCTGTTCCGAATCTGCCGGTCTGCGCCGTGGAAGTTTTTCCGGCAGCATATGTGTTTCGTGGTTTGGCATTTGAATTTTCATTTTCATTTACTGCCGCTATCATTAAATCCTGTAACCTGAATGCAGTATTTCTGTCTAATACTTGAGTATATTTACTCTGTTCCTCATTTATAATTGTTTTACCGTCTTTTGTAATTCCCTTTACCAGTCTGGGTACAAACAATTTACCCTCATTAGCAATCGCTGCTGTAAATGTACATATCTGAACAGGAGATGCCAAAAGCTTTCCTTGTCCAAATGAAAAGTTTGCTTTTTCTGCGGGCATCATCAAATCATTCATGCTCTGCAAATTACCGCCTGATGCTGTAATTCCGGACGCAAGCGGTATACTCATTCCAAAACCCATTTTTTCAGCTGTCTCCCTAAACAACTGACTGTCTATATGCTTTGCAAGTTCAATAAAATAAGTGTTGCAGGAATTAGCCATAGCCTTAGTCATATCCTGCAATCCATGTCCGCTCAGATCATGACATTTAAAAACCTGCCCGTCAATTTCAACAGAACCTGTACAATCATATGAAAATTCCTCATTAATTCCCTGAGCAAAGGCTGCCTGCGCTGTAACCAATTTAAAAATTGAACCTACATTATAAGAATAAAGACATCTGTTGATCAAAGGAGCATTTTTATCAATAACGGCGTCCCCAAGATTATCTATATTATATGACGGAAAACTTGCCATTCCCAGTATATCACCTGTTCGTACATCCATGACTATTACAGCGCCCTTTTCGATCTTTTTTCCCGCAAGCTCACAAATTGCCTGTATATATTTGTCAATAGAAAGTACTACTCCCGCAGTCATTTCATCGTCTGATTTTATATCCTTATTAAGACCCTGTAAAACAGTTCCCTGTCCATCTATACTGTAAGTCACAGTATTTTTTTGAACATTTGATCTAAGAAATTCATCATACGCTTCTTCAATACCGGTTACACCCTCACCGTCCTGTACATAACCGATAATATGCTTTGCAAGCTGATTTTCACCATACCTTTCAGGAATTTCAAATACTGTTATATCATCACTTTCAAATTCATTGCAGTCAACCTGACATACAAACGGACTTCCGTATACAAGCTGTGAATAATATTCCTCCTTATCTACTATATGAGGAAGAATTTCTTCCGCCGCAGACACTGTTGGATTTATTGCTGCATAATAATTAACTTGATTATTTATCAGTTTATTAAAATTACTATCATAAATGTTACCATTTGTATTTCCCACTGTCAGCTTATAAGTACCTTGATTTTTTCCTGTTTCAATATAATCATTATTTCTTACAATTACATATATCCTCATATAAAGTATAGAAAACATAAACATAAAAGTAACTGCAATCATAATTAGTCTTTTTTGCATAAAAATCCCTCCTGCATTTATTATTACCTCAGCAGAAGGGTTTAAAACATTAAGTATTTAATTTTATATATCTTCAAGCACTACAGTAAAAGGTCCGTCATTTAAAATTTCAACCTTCATATCAGCTCCGAATACGCCTTTTTCAACTATAGGTACAAGCTTCCTGCATTCATTTACGAACAGCTCATACAGTCTTTCAGCTTTATCAGGCTTACCGGCATTGATAAAATTAGGTCTGTTTCCTTTTCGGCAGTCGGCATAAAGTGTAAATTGCGAAACAATAAGAAGTGAGCCGTTGACATCGTTGACTGATAAATTTATTTTATCATTTTCGTCGGAAAAAATACGCAATTTTACTATCTTATTTACAAATTTAATTACATCATCTTCGGTATCTTCTGCACCTACTCCCAAAAATATAAGTAATCCCTTATCTATACAACCTTTTATATCTCCGTCTACTTTAACAGACGCATGAGTTACTCTTTGAAGTACTGCTTTCATACTACACTTCCTTTAATATCGTAATAAATTATTATGAATATTAATACAAGCTTTTCTTGCCTGTGAATGCTGAAATTTTCTGGGAATTCTATAAAGCTTGTTATCTTTTATAAATCTGGCGCCAGTTTGATGAAAATGAAAATCAGTATTTTTTTCAATACACTGATTTCTGATTGATAAAATCCAGTCAAATTTACAAACTCTAGCATTTTCACCGGATTCTCCGCCTACCGAAACCTGTTCAATACGGTCATCTAAATATTCCGACAAATCAATTTCCTCAATCAGCGGAGCACATATTATAACCTTATGCTTAATCGGTAAATCAATAAATATCGGCAATCGAAAATCAGCAGTACGCTGACATTCACATGTACAGCCAATTATTACATTTTCGTATCCGTCATCCCAATCATCAGGCAAACCTTCATAAAATCTATGAATTCTTTTGGTTATAATAAAAAAATCCAAATCACTGCGCCGCTTTATAATCCTCCAAATATCTCTTCGCCATTCATCTGCTTCATCAATCCAAAAATCTGATGTCAAGCATGTGGCTACTGCTAAACCGTCATTTTGTAGCTTCCAATCTCCGGTTCTGTCCCTTTTAAGCGGCATATCAAAATTGCTTGTTTTCTCAACCTTTCCGCTGTTTTTTCCATATCTTGAATCAGTACGGTAAACATAACAATTCTGACAGCCCTCGCTTATTTTGTGGCAGCCGTGCCACGGATTCCATGACTGCATCTGCACTTCTCCATAATACTAAATATTTTTTCTCATACCGCTAAACATTTGTAGATATATTTAAAAATCACAAACATTATCTCCAGCATTATTATAGCATAAACTGTCAGTATTTTCAATATAGAAAAGTCACTAAAAATATAAAAAGGAGAAACTAAAAAGCTTCTCCTAAATTTATAGTTATTATTCACTTACATATGGCAGGAGTGCAACATATCTTGCTCTCTTAATAGCCACTGTCAGCTGACGCTGATGATAAGCACATGTACCAGTAACACGTCTTGGTAAAATCTTAGCTCTGTCAGTCATGCACTTTCTCAGTCTTGCGATATCTTTATAATCGATTTCTTCAATTCTGTCAGCACAGAACATGCAAACCTTTTTACGTGGTCTTTTTGCACCGCGAGAATTTCTTTCTCTTTCCATTACATTAGCCTCCTTTAATACAAAGTCAATTAAAACGGAACTTCTCCGTCACTGAGGATTTCTTCAAAATCTCCCAAATCACCAAGTTGAATAGATTCTTCAATCGGCTGACTTTGCGGAGCTGCTGCTTGCTGAGGCATAGACTGAACATTCGGCTGCTGGAAATTTCCTACTTCACCTATTCCCAAAGCATTTGCCGATGCCGACTTACTTTCACCAAATGAAACATTATCAGCCTGAACATCCATAGAATAATGTTTTACACCGTTTGCATCAGTATAATCGTTATTTCTCAAACTACCTTCAACAATTATCATTTTACCCTTGGAAAAATATCTGCTGACAAATTCAGCAGTCTGCCTCCATGTAGTAACTCGAATAAAATCTGTCTGTCTTTCTCCGGTATCTCTGGATTTATAACCCCTGTCAACCGCAACAGAAAAACGACATGTTGAAATTCCTGTAGGCGTTTGTCTAAGTTCAGGATCAGCAGTAAGTCTGCCCATTATAATAACCTTATTAAGCATTTTTGAAGTCCTCCAGTCTGGCTGTCATAATTACTTAACTGTAATCATTGAACGCATAACACCGTCTGTGATTTTCAGTACTCTTTCAAGTTCAGCCGGGAAATCCGGTTTTGATTCAAAAGTATAGAGTACATAATAGCCTTCAGTCTGATCATCAATTTCATAAGCAAGCTTACGCTTTCCCCATTCATTGATTTCTTCAACTGTACCGTTGTTTTCAATAAGAGTCTTAAACTTTTCTACAAGACCTTTAACATTGTCTTCACCGGCGCTGATGCTGAATACAACCATTGCTTCATACTTTTCGGATATTTTTGCCATGTAAACACACCTCCTTCTGGATTTCACTCGCCATAAAATACGAGTAAGGATAACAAATTAATTATACACCTTTTTTCAAATATTGTCAAGCATTTTACAGATTTTTTGAAATTTCTTTCAGATAACTGCGAAATTCATTTCCGATTTCCGGATGATTAATTCCAACTTCCACAGACGCCTTAAGAATTCCCAGCTTATTACCCATATCATAACGAATGCCAGTAAAATCCACTCCGGCAAAGCCGGAACGTTTGGCAAGAATTTTCATAGCGTCAGTAAGCTGAAGCTCGTTGCCGGCACCGTAAGAAATATTTTCCAAAATATCAAAAATTTCAGCCGGCAGAATACATCTTCCAAGTATCGAATAAAGTGAGTATATCTGCTTCGGACCGGGCTTTTCAATCATATCAATAACCTTAAAGATATTATCCTTCAAAGGTTCTACCTTCATTGAACTATATTTTTGAATATCCTGTGCCGACACTTCTTTTATTCCTACTGCTCCGCATAATCCGGTATCTTCATACGCTCTTATAAGCTGACCGATGCACGGATCTTCACCGATAATTACATCATCGCCGTACAATACGGCAAAAGGTTCATCGCCTACAAACTTTTTTGCCTGAAGAACTGCATGTCCAAGACCCTTTTGCTCCATTTGTCTTACATAAGTGATATTTGCAAGCTTTGTAACATTAACCACTTGCTCAAGCATAGAACGTTTACTGTCTCCGCCGGCAGAAAGCTTGCTTTCAAGCTCCGGCATTCTGTCAAAATGGTCCTCCATTTCAGATTTTCCGCGGCTGGTAATAATCAAAATATCTTCAATCCCGCTTTTAGCTGCTTCTTCTACAATATATTGAATTGCCGGTTTATCTACTATAGGAAACATTTCTTTTGGAATTGCTTTAGTTGCCGGAAGAACTCTCGTCCCCAGTCCGGCAGCGGGAATAACGGCCTTTCTTATTTTCATTGTGATCCTCCATTCTCATTTTAAATATATAAAATAAACAAAAGCACCGGCAGTCAGCAAAAATTGAATGCCAAATGCAATAACCATATTTAAAAAGCTTGTACCTCCGGAAGTTTTTATTTTCTGCATTGAATCATCTTCGGACGTATTTTTAATTGCCCTCACTTTCCTGACCATATGCCGGTAATAAAACCAATTAGCAAACAAACATACAGCAATTCTGAAAGCCATAGTAATATAATTTGAAATACTTATCATAACCTCTAATGAATCGGTATTTATATTAATTGAAAACGGAACATCATATGAATTTCCCAGCATATATAAATAATATATAAGAGTAGGAATTGATAAAAGAACAGTAATAACAACTGTTATTATTGTTTCAGCCCACATCTTTCTGTTGGCAAAATAAAATTGCGGAAACAACAAACATATTGCATTTAAGGAAATTTTTTTTCCTGTTTCCTTCATTCTTTTAAACAATGTAAGATAGTAAAACTTATTTGTACCGATAAATTCAGCCGCTTCAGAAAGTTTTATATCATCAAATTCTTCATCAGGATTCATTCCGCAGTATTTATCATTTGGATTAAAGCCTGCACCGTAAGGATTAAAACTCTGATTCGCATTCTGCCCCTGTGCCGAACCGGAAAAATTACCGGATTGTGCACTCTGCTGAAAGTTCAGTCCTTCCACAAGTGAAGCTCCGCAGTTTTCACAAATTATTGCATGCGGTTTGTTTATAGTTCCGCAATGAGCACATTTCTTACGGGAATTCTCGTTTCCGGACTGTTCGTCCTCGGACCAGCTTTTTCTCTCATCGTGAAGTTTTGTATTAATACATCTGCCTTCCTTCTGATAGCATTCCCTATGATAAGGAGTACCGCAGTCAGGGCAGACAACAATGTCATCATTATCATTAAATTCTTTGTCACATACTATACATTTTGAACCTGTAAAACTTGACATTATGCTCCTCCATTTTTTTAATTCGACTATATTGTATATTATTATAACACATTTTTTGCAATTTTCAAACACTTTCATAAAAATAAATAAAAAAATTTGCAGTCATGGCAATTTTGTAGTATAATGATTAAGTGTTGAAAATTAACAGAAAAATTATTTTAAAGGAGCTTTATATGATTTTATTAGACGAATTAAAAAGCGAACTTTCCTCATATATTCCTGAAATCAAAGAACTATCCGATGTTCTTAACATTGAAAATTCAAAAGTCGAACTTGAGGAACTTAGAAACAAAGCCGCTGAACCGGGATTCTGGGACGATCTTGAAAAATCCCAGCAGGTTTTGCAAAAAACAAAAGCAATTGAAAACAAAATTTTAAGCCTGGAATCATTGTCATCACAGCTTGATGATCTAATAACACTAACCGAACTTTCTATTGAAGAAGGAGATGAAAGCTCTGCCGAAGAAATTTCAGACGGACTGGAAGACTTCAAGAAAAAGCTTGAAAGTCAAAAGCTTGCAACACTTCTTACCGGAGAATATGACAGCAAAAATGCCATAATAACCTTCCATGCCGGGGCAGGAGGTACAGAAGCTCAGGACTGGGCTGAAATGCTCTACAGAATGTACAACAGATGGGCAGAATGCCACGACTTTAAAGTAAATCTGCTTGATTACCTAGACGGAGATGAAGCAGGTATTAAAAGTGCATCAATACTGGTTGAAGGAATCAATGCGTACGGATTTCTTAAATCTGAAGCCGGCGTACACCGCCTTGTAAGAGTTTCTCCTTTTGACTCCTCCGGAAGACGTCATACTTCCTTTGCCGCTATCGAAATAATGCCTGAAATTGACGATACTATTGAAGTTGACATACGTCCCGAAGAAGTAAAAATGGACGTTTTCAGAGCCAGCGGCGCCGGCGGTCAGCATATTAATAAGACATCGTCAGCAGTACGTCTTACTCATATTCCTACAGGTATTGTAGTAGCTTGTCAAACTCAGAGAAGTCAATTCCAAAATAAAGATTACGCTATGAAAATGCTTAAATCAAAGCTTATTGAAATCAAAGAAAGAGAGCATCTTGAAAAAATCTCAGATATCAAAGGTGTTCAGAAAGAAATTGCATGGGGAGCACAGATTCGTTCGTACGTATTCATGCCTTATACAATGGTTAAAGACCATAGAACTAATTTTGAAACAGGAAACATAAATGCCGTAATGGACGGTGATCTTGACGGGTTTATTAACGCTTACTTAAAATCTCTATCTCACGGTACTCTGGAGAATAAATAATAACAAATTTTATTTTATGAAATCAGCGGACGCTTTAAACGTCCGCTTTTTTATTAATATTTTTTTATTGTAAGTACTTGACAAATACAAAAATACATGTTAATATATGAACAGATATTCATATGAAAGGATGTTAATATGATTGAAAGTGAAAAAAATATAGAAAAATGCGATTATTTATGTATACATGAAGATAACATAAATACAGTAAAAGAAACCATGCCAAACGATGAAACCTTATATGATTTAGCTGAATTGTTCAAAGTTTTCGGAGATTCAACAAGAATTAAAATCCTTTATGCACTTTTTGAAGCCGAACTTTGCGTATGCGATATATCTCAGCTGCTTAATGTCAGTCAAACTGCCGTTTCGCACCAATTAAGAATTTTAAAAACCAATAAGCTTGTTAAATTCCGCAAAGAAGGCAAAAATGTTTACTATTCTTTGGCTGACGATCATGTTTGCAGTATCATTAACCAAGGATTAGACCATATTAATGAATAATTTTAAGCGATTAAAATCGCAGAATGGAGATTATTATGAAAAAAATATTTAAATTAGAGGATCTTGACTGTGCAAACTGTGCCGCAAAAATGGAAAATGCAATTTCCAAGATTGAAGGAGTAGAATCCGCAAACGTAAGCTTTATGACACAAAAAATGACTATCTATGCAGATGATGAAAAATTTGATAAGATTATGAAACAAGCAGTTAAGATATGTAAAAAAATCGAACCGGACTGCAAAATAATTTTATAAAAAATTATTACGGGGGTATATTATGAGCGTAAAACAAAAGAAAATGCTTATAAGAATAATTATAAGCTTTGTATTGCTTATTGCAACTGTATTAATTCCAATTGAAAACAAATATTTACAGCTTATCGCTGCATTAATTCCATTTATTATTATCGGCTATGACATATTATTAAAATCTGCAAGAAATATTCTTCACGGTCAGATTTTTGATGAAAACTTTCTGATGTCCATTGCTACAATAGGTTCTTTTGTACTGGGATATTCCAGCGGTTCGGGAGAGTACGAAGAAGGTATTGCAGTTATGCTGTTTTATCAAGTGGGTGAATTTTTCCAAAACTATGCTGTAGGCAGTTCAAGAAAATCCATTGCATCATTAATGGATATACGTCCGGATTTTGCCAACATAGAAAAAAACGGTGAAATAATTTCCGTTGATCCTGATGATGTTGCAATAGGAAGTATTACTGTTATAAAACCGGGTGAACGGATTCCGTTAGACGGTATTATTGAATCAGGAAGTTCAAGTATTGATACTTCAGCGCTTACCGGTGAATCAATGCCCAAAGATGCCGCCGTCGGCGACAGTGTTATCAGTGGGTGTATCAACCTTAACGGACTCCTTAAAGTCCGAACTACAAAGGAGTACGGTGAATCAACAGTTTCAAAAATTCTTGACTTAGTGGAAAACTCCAGCAGTAAAAAATCAAAAGCAGAAAATTTTATTACTAAATTTGCAAAGTATTATACTCCGTGTGTAGTATTTGCTGCTCTTGCGTTAGCGCTTATTCCATCTTTTATTACAGGTAACTGGACTGAATGGATAAACAGATCTCTGATATTTTTAGTTATATCCTGTCCATGTGCACTTGTTATTTCAGTACCGCTAAGCTTTTTCGGCGGAATCGGAGGCGCTTCAAAATCAGGTATACTTGTCAAAGGCGGAAATTATCTTGAAATACTCTCAAAAGCAGAAACTGTTGTATTTGACAAAACCGGAACACTAACAAAAGGCGTCTTTAAAGTTACTGCCGTGCATCCGGAAAAAATTTCTGAAAGTCAGCTTTTAGAATATGCTGCGATAGCAGAAAGCTTTTCAAATCACCCTATTGCACAATCAATCCGAGAAAAGTACGGAGCAGATACAGACAACTCTTTAATTCAAAATTATGAAGAAATTGCCGGTCGGGGAATTAAATGTACTATAAACGATAAATTGATATGCATTGGTAATGACAAACTTATGAATGATATAAACGCAGATTGGCATCAATGCCATCATATCGGTACATCTGTGCATATTGCAATAGATAATATCTATGCAGGACATATAATAATTTCAGATGAGATAAAGCCAGATTCTCAGCAAACAATTAAATCGTTAAAGAAAAATGGCATTAAAAAGACTGTAATGCTTACAGGAGATTCGGAAAGGATTGGAAAAAATATTGCAGAAAAATTAAATATTGATGAAGCTTACTGCGGACTTCTTCCCGGAGATAAGGTTGATATAGTTGAAAAACTTCTTAATGAAACCTCTGAAAAGGGTAAGCTGTTATTTGTGGGAGACGGTATAAACGATGCCCCGGTAATTTCAAGAGCAGATATAGGAATCGCCATGGGTGCAGGTTCAGACGCCGCCATAGAAGCCGCAGATATTGTTCTTATGGACGATAAACCGTCAAAAATTTCTGATGCAATTAATATTTCCAAGAGAACTCTTAAGATCGTATATCAGAATATCATTTTTGCATTGGCAGTAAAAATTGTTATTCTAATTCTAGGTTCTTTAGGATTTGCGAATATGTGGGCGGCAGTATTTGCTGATGTCGGAGTTTCAGTAATCGCTATACTTAATGCAATGAGATGTATGAAAATTAATAATAAAAACTAGATTAAAAGCTTCAGTCAGATTTGACTGAAGCTTTTTGGCATTTATTATATAACAAAGGGAACGTTTGAATACGTTCCCTTTAATTTTACATTACTGCTGTTCTTTCATACCACAGCATTTTTTATATTTCTTACCAGAACCGCATGGGCAAAGATCATTATCAGCCGGTTTCTTTTTAGTCATTCTGATACTGCCCGCATTAGGAGCGTCAGGTTTTGCAACCTGTTCACGCTGAATAGGAGCATTCTTCTGAATTCTAACTGTAAGCAGCATTCTGATTGTATCTTCACGGATTGATTCAACCATAGCGTCAAACATTTCAAAACCTTCATATCTGTATTCAACAACAGGATTCTTCTGACCGAATGCACGAAGTCCGATACCCTTTTTAAGCTCAGCCATATCGTCAATATGGTTCATCCACTTGGTATCAACAACCTTAAGAAGAATGACTCTTTCAAGCTCACGTATAAGCTGTCCGCCGAATTCTTCTTCCTTACGTGCGTAAATTGTTTTCATACGGTCTTCAAGGAGTTCGACAATAGAATTTTTAGTAACATCATCAAGCTGATTTTCATCATAATCAAGATCTTCATCGTTAAGAACCCAACCCATAAAATGATCCTTCAGACCAATAAGATTCCAGTTTTCTTTTTCAATATCATCAATAAGGTAATTGTTAACCGAATCAACTGCAAGATCATGCATCATGTTAAGAATATAATCATGCAAGTCCTCACCGTCCAGAACCTGTGAACGCTGATTATAGATAATTTCACGCTGTTTGTTCAAAACATCATCATAATTCAGGACATTCTTTCTAATGCTGAAGTTTCTGCCTTCAACCTTCTTCTGAGACGATTCAATAATTCTTGTAAGCATTTTGCTTTCAATCGGCATATCTTCATCAACATTCAAAGAATTCATCATATTTTCAAGTCTGTCACCTGCAAAAATACGCATAAGATCATCATCTACCGACAGGAAGAAACGGCTTTCACCTTCATCACCCTGACGTCCGGAACGTCCTCTGAGCTGATTATCTATACGTCTGGATTCATGACGCTCAGTACCCAGAATATAAAGACCGCCTGCCGCTTTAACGTCCTTAGCCTTTTCCTTTACTTCGGCATTGAATTTATCATAAAGTTCCTTATAAACTGCTCTTGCCGCAAGAATTTCTTCATCATCAGTATCGGCAAAGCCTACAGCTTCATTGATTATATCTTCATCGTATTCTCTCTTGCGCATTTCAGCCTTTGCAAGAAACTCTGCATTACCGCCGAGCATAATATCAGTACCACGTCCGGCCATATTGGTAGCGATTGTTACAGCCCCCAGCTTACCTGCCTGTGCAACAATTTCGGCTTCCTTAGCATGATATTTAGCATTCAGTACCTCATGCTTAATTCCCTTTCTCTTAAGCATTGCCGACAGAATTTCTGATTTTTCAATTGATATAGTACCAACCAGTACAGGCTGTCCTTTTTTATGGCATTCAACAATTTGCTCTATAATAGCGCTGAATTTTCCCGCTTCCGTTCTGTAAACCTGATCTGAGTGATCAACACGTAAAATCGGCTTATTTGTAGGAATTGCAATAACGTCCAATTTATAAATTTCTCTGAATTCATCTTCTTCGGTCATTGCCGTACCCGTCATACCCGACAGCTTTTTATAAAGACGAAAATAATTCTGGAAAGTAATTGTAGCAAGCGTTTTGGACTCATTGGCAATTTTAACACCTTCCTTAGCCTCGATAGCCTGATGCAGACCGTCATTGAAACGGCGTCCCAGCATAAGACGTCCGGTAAATTCATCAACAATAATTACTTCTCCGTCTTTTACTACATAATCTATATCCGCATGCATAACGCCGTGAGCCTTCAGTGCCTGATTAATGTGGTGAAGCAGGGTCATATTATCAGGATCCATAAGATTGTCCACATTAAAATACTTCTCGGCTTTTTTAACACCAGAACGTGTAATGGTAGCGGTTTTTGCCTTTTCGTCTATAATATAGTCAACATTTTCATTAATTTCGTCCTGATCCTGTTTATCATCAATCTCAACTACAGTTGTAGATACAAGATTTTTAGCAAATTTATCTACAATATCGTAAAGCTCTGTTGACTTGTCCCCTTTACCGGAAATAATAAGCGGTGTTCTCGCTTCATCAATAAGAATAGAGTCAACCTCATCGACAATTGCAAAGTTCGGTTTTCTCTGTACTCTATCTCTAGCATAGATTACCATATTATCACGAAGGTAATCAAATCCCAATTCATTATTTGTCGCATATGTAACATCACAGTTGTATGCTTCACGACGTTCTTCGTTTGTCAGACCATGAAGAATACAGCCCACAGTAAGACCTAAGAATCTTAAAACTTTACCCATTTCATCAGATTGAGTTTTTGCAAGATAATCGTTAACGGTTACAACGTGAACGCCTTTTCCCGAAAGAGCGTTAAGATAAGAAGCAACGCATGCAACAAGAGTTTTACCTTCACCGGTTTTCATTTCCGCAATACGTCCCTGATGAAGAACGATAGCACCGATAAGCTGTACGGGAAACGGTTTTTTACCCAAAACTCTATATGCCGCTTCACGAACAGTAGCAAGCGCTTCAGGAAGGATCATATCAAGATTCTCGCCTGTTTCAAGTCTGTCCCTGAAATTCTGAGTTTGTGCTTTAAGTTCTGTATCAGACATTGCAGCATACTGATCTTCCAGTTTTAAAATACTATCCTTTATAGGTTCTATTCTTGCAAGTTCCTTAGTACTGTAGGAGCCAAAAAGTTTTCCGAAAATACCCATTAACATTATCCGCCTTTACTAAAATTATATTTTACGCTGCCGTCAGAAACATGACCGGCACGATTATACAGCCATTCTGATATAAATCAACAGAAATTTAATACTCACATATTATTTTATAACAATTTCATATCTTTGTCAATAGGAATTTTGTTAAAAACAATTAAATATCATTTTCAATGATAGCAGCTGAAAACACTGTCAAGATGTTTTGTATCAGGTTTGCTTGTAAATAAGCTTACCAGCGGCACTACAATAATCGAAAGAACCATTGTTATTGCGCCTGCATTTATTGGTGATGCAAGATTCAGCGGGAATGAAGCGGCAGTCTTCGCAAGCTCCGGAAACCAGCCGAAGCCGAATAAAATCATATGTCCCACTGTCAGACCTATGCCCAGTACAAAGCTAGTCCATACTGAAGCTTTAGTAATTTTTCTGCTGAATAGTCCGAACATAAACGGACCTAAAAACGCTCCTGCCAAAGCGCCCCATGAATAAGACATAAGCGTAGAAATAGACGCATTCTTATTAAATGCAATAATAACCGAAATAATCAAAAATACCGCAATTAAAATACGCATTATGATTATTTCTTTTTTATCGTCCTGCCTTTTCATTTTCGGTTTGATAAAATCTATTGTAAGCGTAGAGCTTGAAGTAAGAACCAATGAAGATAATGTGGACATGGAAGCCGAAAGCACCAATACCACTACAAGACCTATCAAAAGATCGGGCAGCGCTGATTTTAGTACCGCCGGAATCATGGCGTCAAATTCCGGCTTGCCGTTAGATGTTATTCCGATTAAAGACTTAGAAGTTTCCGAGCTGTCAAGAGTACAGAAAAGTCTGTCAAAGCCTCCCAGAAGATAAGAACCACCGGCAACAACAAGGGCAAAAATTGTTGAGATTATTGTTCCTTTTTTTATTGAACCCTCATCTTTAATTGCGTAAAATTTATGTATCATCTGAGGAAGTCCCCATGTACCCAAAGATGTAAGAATAATTACACCCAGCAAATTAATAGGATCCGGTCCGAAAAGCTTATTAAATCCGCCGCCGTCAGCTTCAATCTCTCCAAGCTTGGCGATTGATTCGGTAAAACCGCCCTGATTGTTCACAGTACACATTACCACTGCCGCAATTCCCACAAGCATTACAATTCCCTGTACAAAATCGTTAATGGCAGTTGCCGCATAACCTCCGAGAATTACATATATAGCAGTAATTATTGCCATAGCAATAATAATAATTTTATAGGAGCTTTCCGAATTAAGATTAAATGCCATATTAAAAAGTCTAGACAGTCCGTTGTAAACAGACGCAGTATATGGAATCAAGAAAATAAATACTATTAATGCAGAAGCAATTTTCAATCCTTTGGAATCGAATCTCTTTTCAAAAAATTCAGGCATTGTCTTTGCATTCAAATGATTGGACATAATTCGTGTTCTTCTTCCCAGTATCATCCACGCCAGAGCGCTTCCTATCAACGCATTTCCGACACCTATCCATGCGGCAGAAACACCGTAGCTCCAGCCGAATTGTCCGGCATAGCCTATAAACACTACAGCGGAAAAATACGAAGTTCCGTACGCAAAAGCAGTCAGCCATGAGCCGACATTTCTTCCTCCCAAAACAAAATCATTAACGGATTTTGTTTTTTTAGTAGTGTAAATCCCTATGCTCATCATTACAGCTATGTAAATCACAAGCATAATAATTGTCAAAGCAGTTGTCATATTTTTTATCTCCTTTATTAATTTGTAGCTTTAAATCAATAAAGCATACCTATTTTACCAGTTTTTTTTGAATTTGTCAATATATTTTCATCATTTTTGCAGAAAAATAAATATTGAAGTCGAGTAAAACATTTGGTATAATAAATATAATACTATTATAAAATGAAAAAACGGAGAATATATAATGAAAACACAAAATGAAAAATTTAATAAAATTGATGAAAAAACCTGCGGTTCAGTAGTATTCACAAGAGAAAACGGGATAAAAAAATATCTGCTTATTAAAAATGACAGCGGTCATATAGGTTTCCCGAAAGGGCATACCGAATACGGTGAAACCGAAGCCGAAACCGCTGAAAGAGAAGTATTTGAAGAAACAGGACTTAAAATAAAAATCTCTCCCGATACACGTCAGGAATACACCTATAAAAACAAAGATTCCATAGTAAAAAATTGTGTTTACTTCTGCAACGAATTTGAAAATCAAACAATAAAATTACAGCAGGAGGAGATTTCACAGTGCTGGCTGGTTGATTATAATGAAGCAATGACACTTTTAAATTATCCTCAGGATAAAATTATTCTTGAAAAGGCGGACAAAATGTATGACTAAAAAGGAAAAAGCAATACTGGCATGTGAAGCACTTGAAAAAATCTATCCGGATGTTAAATGCTCTTTAAATTTTTCCAAACCATATGAGCTTATGATTGCAACCAGACTGTCCGCACAATGCACAGATGCCCGAGTAAATATCGTAACTGAAACTCTTTTTACAAAATATCCCACTTTGGAATCCTTTGCCGAAGCAGATTTATCAGAGCTTGAGGACGCTGTTAAACCCTGCGGATTTTATCGTACGAAAGCCAAAAGCATTAAAGAAATGGCAAATCAGCTTATCAATGATTTTAACGGAGAAATCCCCCAAACTATGGAAGAACTACTCACTATATCGGGAATAGGACGCAAAACTGCAAACCTTTTACTTGGAGATATATACGGTAAACCTTCTATTGTTACCGACACACATTTTATCAGAATAACCGGAAGGCTCGGGCTTACGCAAAATTCAGAACCCAAAAAAGTCGAAATGGATTTGGTAAAATTAATCCCACCCGAAATTTCATCTCACTTCTGCCATCAGGTAGTACAGTTCGGGAGAGATATATGCAAGGCAAGAAAACCTGTATGCTCTCAGTGCCCATGCAATGAGTTTTGTCAGTATTATGGCAAAATGAAAAAATAACTTGTTGACATTATGCATGAATCCTGTTAAAATATAATTTATAAAGTACAAGGGGGAATTTTTTTGTTTGGATATATCCGCCCCTTTAAACCGTATATGCGGTTCTATGAATTTGAAATTTATAATGCATTTTACTGCGGATTATGCAAAAGCCTCGGAAAAAATTACGGTCAGATTTATCGCCTTATGCTAAGCTATGATTTTGCTTTTCTCGGTATTCTCCATAATGCAGTAAACAACACCTGCAATAAAATAGAACACCAGCACTGTATTATCCATCCGTTTAGCAAAAAAGCCTGCATATGCTGTGTCAATAATCTCGATTATACCGCAGCAGCCGCAGTTATATCTATTTATCACAAGGTTTGTGATACTGTAAATGACAGTAATTTTATTGTTTCCGCATTTTTTAGAATGATAAGATCAATACTGAAAACCGGATATAAAAAAGCCAAATTAAAATATCCTGATTTATGCAGGGGTATTGAATTTTATATGTCCGAACAGTCCAGAATAGAAAATGAACAGTGTGCTTCTATTGACCTTGCCTGTGATCCTACCGCACAGATAATGTCCCTTATTGCACAAGGTATTTCCGAAAATCCTAAAGACAAAAAATATCTTTCGGGACTGGGATATCATTTAGGAAGATTCGTATATATTGCCGACGCCTCCGACGACTTGGAAAAAGATATAAAAAACGGAAACTATAATCCCCTGTTTCTTAATTTCAAAGATATAAAAGAAGCCAAAAAGTTTGCTGAAAATAACATAAATATGTCTACCGGAATGATTGCTGAATTTTACAGCAAAATAAACATTCCTAAATTCAAAGAAATAATAGATAATATAATATACCTTGGATTGCCGAATTATAAATTGACTCATAAAAAAGAACGTAAAAAACTCAAAAATAATCAAATCGATGTCTAAATATCATTACAAACGGAACACTGATTTTAGGTGTACGATTTATAAAAAATATATAAGGTAAGCCTACGACCGTAAACCGGGGCAGAACTGGAGATAAAAAATGACAGATCCATATAAAGTATTGGGAATTTCACCGCAGGCAAGTGATGAGGAAGTTAAAACCGCTTACCGTAAACTGTCACAGCAATATCACCCAGACCATCATACCGACAGTGTTATGGAAGAAATTGCAACTCAAAAAATGACGGAAATTAATGAAGCCTATGACCAAATCATGAACATGAGAAGAAGCGGCTCTAGCTACCAAAGTTCCGGTTCATCTTATACTGATATCAGAAGTATGATTGAAAGCGGAAACTATACTGCTGCCGATAATGTTTTGGAACAAAACAGAAATGACGGAAATGCAGAATGGAATTTTCTTAAAGGAACAGTGTGCCTTTCCAGAGGCTGGCTGAACGATGCATATACTTATTTCGATAAGGCAGTAAAACTGGATCCCGCAAACCGTGAATATCAGGCAGCATATTCACAAATGCAAAGCAAAAGAAACGGACAGATGTACGGTAATCCATATAACACAGGCGGAAATGCCAATAATACGGCTAATACATTATGCAACCTATGTCAATGCCTGATATGTGCCGATTGTCTGTGTGACTGTTTTTAAAATTATGAATAATGTAAGCTATAGAGTTGCTTTGGGCGGCGTTATTTCATCACTATGTCTTCTTTCAATGTTTCTTACCAGTGTTGCTCCGTTTTTGTATCTTACACTTCCAATGATCGCAGGCGCACTGATAACAATAATTGTAGTTGAAGTCAACATGTCATGGGCATTTCTTACTTATATTGCCGTTAGTTTGCTGTCAATATTTGTTACACCAAATAAAGAAGCTGCCATTATTTTTATTTTGTTTTTCGGTCATTATCCCATTTTAAAACAAAAAATCGAAAAAATTTCAGTAAAATTATTAAAATTAATCTTGAAATTTCTTATGTTTAATGTCTGTATCGTAATTGATTATCAAATTACGCTTCATCTTTTGGGTATTGATGATTTTGCTGATGATTTCGCTATGTTCGGTAAATTTGGAATTTATATACTTTGGTTTCTGTCAAACATTATTTTTATTATCTATGATAATGCTTTGAGTGGCTGTATTGAAATGTACATAAAATACCTAAAACCTAAAATATTCGGAAGTAAAAACAAATAGAAAAATGCAGTAGAATATATATTCTACTGCATTTTTTATTTATATTATTTTTTCTGATAAAATAATTAATTTAAAAGCCTTTAGCTAATATTAAGTATTTCTACATTTACATAAAAATATCCCTTAATTTTTCTTCACGTATAAAACACAAACTACATATTATATAAAAGAAAATCTAATGGGAAACGAGGGCTTGTTATGAATAAGGAAAATGTATTTCTGGTAGTCGGCGGAGATTTGCGTCAGGTCTATACTGCAAAAAAGCTTGCCGAAACAAATAAAGTGTATGCAGCCGGATTCGATAATAATGTTATTGACTTCAGCAATGTAATACATGTAAATCACAAACTAGAGCTGCCGGAAATCATGGATTATATAATCCTGCCACTTCCTGCATCACAAAACGGAGTATTTGTAAATGCACCGTTTTGCAGAAACAATATTCCTCTGACAAGTCTGACATCACATCTAAAAAACGACGGAATAATTTTCGGCGGAAAAATTGATGCTCCGACCATGAAGATTTTCAACAAATGCGGAATAAAGACAGTTGATTATTTTGAAAGAGAAGAGCTTAATGTTCTGAATGCAGTTCCTACAGCAGAAGGCGCTGTTCAAATTGCAATGGAAGAAATGGCTTCTACTATATATGGTCAAAAGGTACTGATAACCGGTTTCGGAAGAATAACGAAGGTACTTATAAAAATACTCAGTGGATTAGGCGCAGACATTACAGTTACTGCACGAAAATATTCTGATTTGTCATGGGCTGAAATTTACGGCTGTAAAGCCGTACATACGTCGGCGCTTGAAGATATTCTCAATGAATATGACTTAATATTCAATACTGTTCCGGCAGTAATTTTTAACGAAGAATGTTTGAAACAAATAAAAAATGATTCGCTTATAATAGATCTGGCCTCTAAACCGGGAGGAGTTGATTTCGATACTGCCGGTAAACTCGGCCTCAAAGTTGTATGGGCGCTTTCTTTGCCCGGCAAAATTGCGCCTGTGACCTCCGGAGAAATAATCGCCTGTACTATCCTTAACATCCTGAAGGAGAGGAGATACACGGATGACTGACCTTTCAAATGTAAAAATCGGTTTTGCTGTAACGGGTTCATTCTGTACATTTGAAAAAGCTTTTGCCGAAGCTGAAGTTCTTAGAAAAGCCGGTGCAGAGCTAATTCCTATTATGTCTTGCAATGCCTCTTCAATCGATTCCAGATTCGGAGAAGCAGAAGATAATATAAAGAAACTTGAAAATATCTGCGGCCGAAAGGTTATAAATACAATTGACGGTGCAGAACCTATCGGGCCTAAAAACATGACTGACATTCTTGTGGTCTGTCCATGTACCGGAAATACATGCGCAAAGCTTGCCGCAAGCATCACAGATACTCCTGTTACAATGGCTGTAAAATCACATATAAGGAACGGAAAACCAGTTGTAATTGCATTAGCATCTAACGATTCTCTTGCAGGTTCCATGAAAAATATAGGGCACTTAATGAATATGAAAAATTATTATTTTGTTCCCATTTATCAGGATGACTGTAATAAAAAACCTACCTCTGCAATCTGCGATTTTTCAAGACTAAAGGAAACAATTATTAATGCTCTTGATAAAAAACAAATACAGCCAATATTGTGCTGAACATATTGAAATACAAATAAATTAGACCGATATAATCAATATCGGTCTGTTTATTTTATGATACAATATAACTTAAAATTCCTCCCATTTTTTTAAAAAAATGTATAAAAAAACTTGATTTTCTTTTTATAATCGGTTATAATGGAAAAAGAAAAAAATTTAAAAAAAGAGATTAGAGATGACAACAAAAAAATTTCATGGTATTTTATTACCGCCTGTTATAACATTATGTTTAATAGGTCTTTTCTTTATATTTTTTGAGATTTTTCCTTTTGGAAATAAAACTGTTGCATGGTGTGACATGAATCAGCAGACTATTCCGTTATTAATGGACTTAAAAAATATTCTTGAAGGAAAAAGCAGCATTTTTTATAGTACAGGAAATGCGGGAGGAATGAACTTTTGGGGTGTATTTCTGTTTTTCATTGCCAGTCCTTTTTATCTGCTTGTAAGGTTTATTGAAAAATCTCATTTGATATATTTTGTAAATATTTTGTTTGCCGTTAAACTTGCTTTATCTTCAGTAACAGCAGCAATTTATTTTAGATATGCACACCGAAAACTGCAAACCGGTTATATTGTTATACTCAGCGTGATGTACGCTCTTTGCGGTTACGGCATAATGTACTATCAAACTCTTGTATGGCTTGATATAATGTACATTTTTCCTTTGCTTGTTCTGTCAATTGATAAAATGTGCAGACAAAACAAGCCTGTTATGTATTGTGCGATTCTTACACTTATGGTAGCGGTCAATTACTATTTATCGTTTATGATCGTTATTTACATTATGATTTCAGTTCCCTTATTTATTAAAATAAGATGCAAAGCAAGTGAGCGTAAACAAGCAGCATTTTCATTTGTGGCTGCAAGCTTTATTGCTCTTCTGCTGACAGCGCCGGTATGGCTATGCTCATTTTTACAGATTTCTCAATCTGCAAGAGGCGGAAGCGCTCTAACCGGAATAATGTATGAATCTATGTTTACTAATACCGGAAATAAATTATCTGTTATTATGTGTACTTCTTTGTGCATTGCAGTAATTCCATTTTTTGTCAAAAATTCGATTTTCCGCAAAAAAAGTGTAAGATATAATCTCATGCTTATGATGCTGTTAGCAGTACCTGTATTTTTGGATCCGGTAAATAAGCTGTGGCACACAGGCAGCTATCAGTGCTTTCCTATGAGATATGGATTTATAATTATTTTTACATTGCTGATTCTTGCCGCTCACTATTTTGAAACAATCAATGAATACGGAAAAAGCTCTTACGGATTAACAATCACTTTGGCAATTGTTGCTTTTGGATTTTTTATAGTTACAGTATACACTGTAAAGACCAAAAAGAATGTTCTGTCCAGCTATGTAAAACTGCTGCACATAAGCAAAGACGCCATGAAAATCCTTTTTGCACTTTCAGCAATTGCCTGTATAATCTATATAATCAGCATTATACTTGTACGAAAAAAGCTACTTGGATATAAAACATTCTGTTTTATTATTTCGGGAGTTTTTATTACTGAATTTACGTTAAGCGCATCAGTAAATATCGGTTATGCCGTAAATGACGGTGAAATTTTTACCAGCAGTGCCAATTTGGAAAATAATACAGCGGAAAAGCCTTATTACAGAACCAAATCCGAAAAAAAATATCTGCATGTCAATATGATCGGAGGATTGGGATATAATTCTATGGCACATTATACTTCTCTTACTTCAGAACAGTATATGTATGCTATGAAGAAGCTTGGCTATTCATCATACTGGATGGAAGTCGGAGCAAACGGCGGAACAATTCTTACAGATGCTTTGCTTGCTATAAAATATTCTATAGGAAATTATTTTGATTTCAATTCCTGTCAAAATATTATTAATGCTGACGGCAAACTGAAAACAGCAGAAAATAAAATATACTGCCCTATAGGAATTATAAGCAATACTCTTCCCGATGATATGAGTAAGTTGGATTTTACCGACAGATTTGCCGCTCAGAAAAAGCTTGCCGTAAATCTTCTCGGCAGTGACGAAATGCTGTATAAATACGATAGCTCATATATAGCAGACGGTACCTGCGAATATCAAAACGGGAAATATATAATAAAAGCTTCCGAACCGGACAAAGCTTTATGCCAGATAAGATACACTCTTGATGTAAAAGGACATCAGCTGTTGTATTTTGATATCTTTGATAAATTGAGTAATAATACTTCCGAAAAATATTATGAATCCGTTAAAATTTATGTAAACGGTAACTGTATCACAGCCGGCTACCCTACTCAAAAAAATAACGGAATTATAAATCTCGGCGAATTTGAAAATGAAACAGTAGAGATAATGCTGACAATGACAAAGGATATTTCTGTGAGATCCTTTGGTGTCTTCGGCATTGATACTGAAAAACTTAATTTTTATGTAAATAAAATTCAAGGTTGTGATTTTTATTCCAATGGCAGATTTACAACTGCTGACCTCAATGCAGAAAATGACAGCTATTTATATATGTCCATACCTTATGAAAATGGTCTTAAAGCATACATAAACGGTAAAAAAACAACTCTTTATAAAGTAAATGACAGTTTTTGTGCTGTTAAAATCAAAAAAGGAAACAATCATATAAAGCTCGCATTTCTGCCTCCCGGAATGATACCCGGACTTATAATGACGGTTATGGGAATTTTTATATACATCCTATGGAAATATAAGCTTTCACATAATTATAAATTAATAAAAATACTGAATAAAATATCTTCCATAATGTACACTGTTTGCTTTGGAGGAATTTTGATATTTATATATATCGTCCCGACAGCTCTGAGATTAGCTGTTTGGATTTCTAATCTGATTTCAAAATAAGCTGTTATTTAATCTCTCCTCTCACGATTATATCAGCTGTGAAATAAGAAAACTTAATGAAAAAGGTGGTAAAATCAAATGGATTTACAAGGAATCAGTAAACTGGATTTGAAAAAAAGAAATCGTATGCAGATTTTAAGGGTTATCAAAGAATGCGGACCGATTTCCAGAGTTGATATTGCAAGCTCTATGAAAATCACAAGAGCTGCCGTTACAATCATAACAAATGAAATGATAACCGAAGGAGTTCTTTACGAAGTTGGTGAAGCTCCTGTATCACTTGACAATCTGCAAAAAGGCAGACGAAAAATCCTTATTGACATTAACGAAAATTATAAGTTTTCACTTGGAGCATCAATAAGCGATGAAATAATCAGCGTTGGTCTTACAAACCTTAACGGTAAAATCATGGACAAAACAAGTACTAAGCTTAATTCCGACATGATATCAGAAGATATTCTTGAATACATAGCCTGCGCATGTAAAAATATAATGCAGAACAGCTGTCTTGAGCCGTCAAAAATTGTTGGTCTTGGAATCGGTATTCAAACAGATATGTGCAGTAAAATGAAGGTGTATTTTAAGGACGGTAAGCTTGACTATTCTCCTGTATCTAAAATATTATCCGATGCACTGGGTATCGACGTTATCTGCTCTAATCTGTCAAGCGCTCTTGCACTGGCTAATCAGGCTAATGATATCAAGGAACGTAAAGGCAACTATGCTTTTATTCAGCTTGGCAAGCATGTAAATCTTTCTATACTTCTTAAAAATGAACTCATGCTGGAAAATGTAAACTATACTAATCATGTTGAAAATATGATAGTAAATCCCGGAGGCAAAAAACTCGATGGTTACCCTGACGGTTCTGTAAAAGCAGAACTTACAACAGGCGCTATTATTGATAAGTACAGAGCAATATATTCTAAGGAAAATACACCGATTTTATGGGAAACAACAAATGGTGACATAAACAATATATATTATAAAACCTTATGTGCGGCAGCAGCCAAAGGCGATACAAAAATGCTTGAGGTTTTAGATGGAATTCTAGAATGCCTGGCAGTATTAATCAACAATATTACAACAACATTTTTCACAAGATACACAGTTCTTCACGGATTTAATATGAACGACTGGATGTTCGAATATTTTAAAAAGTTCCTTACAAACTACTGCGGTGAAGATATCGCAAAAAAAGTACGCTTAAGCTGTGTAGAAGAAAATCTGGAATTTAAAGGCGGAAACTGTGTTGCAATTTATGAAAACTTCTATAACAAAGGCGGTCTGTACGAAGAGTAACAATAAAACTGAAAGCGGTTCATAGCAACCGCTTTTTTTACAATATTTTTTATTATTGTCAGCTAAAATATTGAAATTTATTGAAAATATGTTATAATATAAAGAAGTACTGATATAAAGAGGTGAATGACATGAACGAATCTGTTACTTATCTGATAAAATTCTGCGCAATGTTTTTACTAATACTGTTTCTCGTTTTTATTTTAGCAGTAGTCACACCTAAGCTTGCAGCAAAAATCGATAAACTAATTTCCAAAATCATTAAACCTAAACCCGAAAGGGTGGATGATAATATATATAAAGTAAAAAGTATTTATGACATACCGGATAAAAATAATCCGGATGAAAAAAATAATGAAAACGGAGATATTGAAAATGGCAAAAAATAATTCAAAAATGGTTGAAGCAATTACTCCTATGGATGAGGATTTTGCAAAATGGTACACTGATATTGTAAAAAAAGCCGAACTGATTGAATATACCAGTGTAAAAGGATGTATGGTTATCAGACCATATGCGTATGCTATTTGGGAAAATATTCAGAAAATACTTGACGGAATGTTCAAAGAAACCGGGCATGAAAATATATGTATGCCGATGTTTATTCCTGAAAGTCTTTTACAAAAAGAAAAGGATCATGTAGAAGGTTTTGCACCTGAAGTTGCATGGGTTACACATGGCGGAAGTGAAAAGCTGGAGGACAGGCTTTGTGTTCGTCCTACTTCTGAAACATTATTCTGTGAACATTATTCAAATATCATTCACTCTTACCGTGATCTGCCGAAATTATATAATCAGTGGGTAAGCGTTGTAAGATGGGAAAAAACAACACGTCCGTTTCTGCGTTCCAGAGAGTTTCTATGGCAGGAAGGACATACGATTCATGCTACCGAACAGGAAGCTGTTGAAGAAACGGAAAGAATGCTTAATGTCTATACGGAATTCTGTGAAAAAAGTCTTGCAATGCCTGTAGTTAAGGGCAAGAAAACTGAAAGCGATAAATTTGCAGGCGCTGTGTCAACTTATGCAATTGAAGCTCTTATGCATGACGGTAAAGCTCTTCAGGCAGGTACGTCTCATTATTTTGGAGATGGTTTTGCAAAAGCTTTTGATATTGAATACACTGACAAAGAAAACAAAAGGGTATATCCGCATCAGACAAGCTGGGGTGTTACTACACGTCTTATAGGCGCAATAATAATGACTCACGGCGACGACAGCGGACTTGTACTGCCTCCTGCTGTTGCTCCTATTCAAGCTGTTATCGTTCCGATTGCACAGCATAAGGAAGGCGTTCTTGACAAAGCTAATGAGCTTCTTGAAAGTCTTAAAGCTTACGGTATACGTGCAAAGCTTGATGACAGTGATAACTCACCGGGTTGGAAGTTCGCAGAATATGAAATGAAAGGTGTACCTGTAAGAATAGAAATAGGTCCTAAGGACATTGAAAATAATCAATGCGTTATTGTAACACGTCATAATCGTGAAAAAACAATCGTTTCTATTGAAAATCTATCTGAAATATTCTGTAAATCAGTTTCTGAAAAGCTTAAAGAAGTTCACAATGGAATTTATAAAAAAGCTCTTGAAAACAGAGAAAAGAAAACATATTCATGTACATCTATTGAAGAAATCATAAATGCTCTAGAAAAGAACGGAGACGGTTTCGTAAAAGCAATGTGGTGCGGAGACGAAGCCTGTGAAGATATGGTTAAAGAAAAAACAGGAGTCGGCTCTCGCTGTATTCCTTTTGAACAGGAAAACCTGTCCGATAAATGCGTGTGCTGCGGAAAGCCTGCTGAATGTATGGTTTACTGGGGCAAGGCATATTAATAAAAAAAGAATATAACAAAAGTTATCCCCCAAATGTATTTCAACATTTGGGGGATTAGTGTTTAAAACAGCATTTAAAAAGGTTGATTATTCACCAACATAATTCAAGATTTTCTGAATACCTTCTGTAATGGACAAATATTCTGCATAAATAGCATCAAGGTATTCAATACCAGCAGGCTCAATATGATAATAAACTCTTACTCTACGCTTGCCAATCAGTTCTTTTCTGTCAGAAATCATAACTTTATCAATCAGACGATAAAGACTAGGATACATTGTACCTTCTTTCAAAATAAACAAACCGTCACTACGTTTTTCAAGTTCTTGAGTCAGCTGATAGCCGTACATATCTTCTTGTTTTAATAGATGGAGAATAAGCAACTCAGTCATACCGCGCTTCAGATTTTCCTGTATCTTCATAATATCACCTCTATATTATTAAACCATAAAAATTGCTATTTGTCAATAGCTATTTTAAAAAAATAGTATTTTTTTTTGAAATTATCTTAATTTTGTATAAGAAAATAATTTTTTGTTATTTTTTAACGAACAATAGTTATAATTTATATATTTATTGAATAGTAAAATTAACCTTTCCCATACTGCAATCTACCTTGAAATCATATTCACCGCCATTACTGCGAGGATTTTCATCACCATTAACAATAACTTCCCCATTAAGGATATCAAAATTATAATCTGATTCATTACCATAAAGAGTCATATTAATATCACCCATACCACATTTTATACCGCAATTGCCTTTGATTACTCCCGAAAGCGTTAAATCGCAGAATTTATTATTGATTTTTACCGATTCACTTACAAAGTTACAAAACTCAGCATCTCCGGACTTCAGTTTCAAATCAGCAGTATCAGAATCAATATTTATGCATCTTATATCTCCGCTTTTATTATTAATTTCTGTATAATTACATGTCAAATTGGTTATATTACTGTTGCCTGTTCCGCAATCAACAAATATCCGTTCAGCAGTAAGGTAACTGATTTTAGAATCACCATGTTTACTCTTTATCTGAATATCCTTAAGGCCTATAGACGCAGGTATATAAATATTTATTTTACCTTGTTTATGTAAAAAACCAGGTATATACGTTGTTTGATACCATTTCTTAGTTTCATACCTAAGTGTAAAAGTATTATTATTAGTTGAATAGTCAAGAAATTGTTTTGAAATATTTTCAGCTGTAATATTAAATTCCTCAATGTTATTTGTACATATTATATTTAAATCCGCAAGGGATACATTTATATCAAGATTAAAAATACCGTTCGAAGAAACATTTGCTTCAAAATTTGTAAGATTCAAGGATTTAATATAATTTTCCTTAGCTCCTGTGATAATTCCCACTACAGCAAGTACAATACCTATAATCAAGACAGCAGACGGAATAATTATTTTCAGTTTCTTTTTTATTTTCATTTTCAAACCGCCTTTCTGCCCATAAATTTATTTAACAATAAAATAACGCTTTTGACAGCTGATTTAAAAATAAAAACTAAAAAATTCATTACAGGAACAAATAAAAGTACAGCGGCGCTTGCCATAGCCATTCCTGTCCCCATAAAAAACAGCCCCACTGATGTGCTAATACTTAAGTAAGGTATACTCATACAGAATAAGACAATACCTGCAATTACCATAAATATTAGTAATCCCACTGCTGCTAAAAAAAGTGCTGCAACAGCCAAAGCAATAATTAAAAGAACTCCTCCCCACACCGGAAACAGCAAAACAGTTAATAACGAAGCTATCCTTCTCTGAGACTCGGACATTTTTCCTCGTGCTTTTCTTACATTAGACCTTGTTTTATTAAACATTCCTAAAATACTGTTTTTATTGTTCAGAATCTTATCCGCCAATTCTTTCGGACTTCCAAGATTCATAATAACATTATATTCATTATCCGGTCCTGCATCTGTAAAATATTTATCATAATATTTTAATGCCGCATTGCGCTCCTTTAAAGGAAGCGGCTTAAGATAATGCTTTAATCTAGAAAGATAATCATATTTTGTCATTTTCCGCTGTTGCTCCTCTGTTATAAATATTTCTATTATTATATATTATACTTCACAATAAAGTATTGTATAATATCAAAAAGCACTTTTGCATACATATCCCATGATATTACACAATACCATTTTATATTATAAACTAAATAAATTAAAAAGTCAACGTGTTACAGTCAATCTTTTATGAATGTTTATAATAATTGTACTTTTTTTGATTTTATATGGATTTTATTTTCCCCATATGATATAATAAACGCAAACGACAATTATACAATCAATAATAAAAAGGAGAATTTATGGAAATCATTGCAGAACATATCACCGAGCCTAAAGCATTGCTTATTGGAGTTGACATAGGAGAATTTGATTCCGAAAGTTCTATGAAAGAGCTTTGTGAACTTGCACACACTGCCGGAGTTGAGCCTGTAATAACAGCCATACAAAAAAGGCAAGCCTATGACAGCGCTACCTGTATAGGTCAGGGAAGATTAATGGAAATTGCCGAATCAATTAAATCACATTCAATTGATATAGTAATATTTGACCACGAACTTACAGCAAATCAAACAAAAAATATTGAAAATATTCTAGATATACAGGTTATAGACCGAACTACGCTTATTCTTGATATATTTGCTCAGCGTGCATTGACAAAAGAAGGTAAGATACAGGTTGAACTGGCACAAAACAAATATCGGCTTGCACACCTTGCCGGAAAGGGCATTGAAATGTCCAGACTGGGCGGCGGAATAGGAACTAGGGGACCGGGTGAATCAAAACTGGAAACAGACAAACGTCACATTCGCAGCCGTATTGAAACTCTTGCACACGAATTAAAAAAGCTTAAGCAAAGACGTAATTTTCACCGTCAGCGCAGAAAAAAGGACAATATTCTTACCGGAGCTATTGTAGGGTACACAAATGTAGGAAAATCAACACTTCTTAATTCCCTTACCAATGCAGGTATACTTGCTGAAAACAAACTTTTTGCTACTCTGGATATTACATCAAGAATGACGGAACTCCCGGACGGTAGAAGCATTATGCTTGTTGATACTGTCGGTCTTATAAGGCGTCTGCCTCATCAGCTTATAGAAGCATTTAAAAGTACTCTTGAAGAAGCTGCTAATGCCGATATAATAATTAATATAATTGATATTAGCGCTGATGACGGTTTGGAACAATCTAAGGTAACCGAAAAGCTATTAAGTGAACTGGGGTGTGACGGAATACCTAAAATAAATGTATTTAATAAAGCAGACCTTATTGAAAATTCAGAAAACATTCCTCATGACAATAATACGGTTATAATTTCCGCAAAAAATCAAACCGGTTTTAAAGATCTTTTATCATGTATTGCTGAAAATCTCCCTAAAACTGCTATCAGAAATACTTTTATGATTCCTTATGATAAAACAAATCTGATAAATAATATCAGGTTTGACGGAAAAGTGTTTTCTGAAAAATTTACTGAAGAAGGGACTCTTATAGACGCTCTGGTAGACATAAAACAATATCATTTAGTCAAAGAATTTATAAAATAACAAAACCGGACAGTTAGTCCGGTTTTTTAATACTATAAATCAATTAATACATAACGATTCATTTTACTTTTAAGTTTAGTAACTGCTCTTGTATTGATCTGTGAAATTCTCTGAATACTAACATTAAAAATTTTTGCAATTTCCGCAAGGTTTAAATCATCATAATAGTAAAGAATAATTATCATTCTTTCTCGTTCAGAAAGCTCGTCTATAGAATCCTTAAGCACTTTTCGCATTTCTGTTTTCAGTAATTTATTTTCCGGCGTTATATCCGCAAAAGTACTGCGTTCAAGAACATTTCCCAACTGCGAAACATTCTGAAAAAGTTCCTCAAAAGAATATACTATGGAATTAGAAATTTCATAATTATATTTTTCAAGTTTTTTAACCGATATTCCCATCTTTCGAGCGATCTCTTCTGATGTAGGCTCACGTTTCAATTCAGTAAATAGTTCATTATATGTCTCATTTATTCTTTTTGAATTAATACGAATTCCTCTTGGTATCCAATCCTGCTTTCTGATAAAATCAATTATTCCGCCTTTTACACGAATAAATGCATACGTTTCAAATTTTATCCCCTTTTCAGGCTCAAATTTATCCATACAGCCGATCAGTATTATTATTCCCTGATTGATCATATCTTCTACCTGAATTTGAGTACCTGCCGAACCTTTAAGCTGCATTGCGGCAATCTGTGCAATATAGCTATAAGACATAACCAGTTTATTTCTAAGGGAAATATCCCCGCTTTCTTTATAGTCAACATGGAGCTTCATAAGTTCCTTATCAGTCAGCTTCTTCGTTTCAGACAAGTAATTCAAATTAAGCCCCCTAAAGTTTTTACTGTTTTTTCTCCTTCTGAAGTTATTTTTATCATTTGATTACGGCATTCAATAAGTCTTTCTCCATTTAAATATAATATTCTGCTTTTAATAAACACAGGAGCTATTCCCAAAACATTTGAAATATTTTTCACTGACAAATTATCATTTTTAAATTCCTGAGCTGCTTTCAGAATAAAATAATCTAATATGTTTATATTACCTTCATTACTTAAACAATCAGTTTCATTATTATAATTTATAGACTCATATTCAGTTTTTTTCAAATATGTCCCCTGACTGACAGAAGGAATATCCACAACCGTAATATTTTCAGACTGTTTCAATCCGCCGAGCTTATTGATAATATTAAAAACATTTCCAAACATTTCTGATGTCTCGGAATTTCCGGAATTAATAAAATTATCAGAACACCCTACAATAACCAATAACTCTTTGGCTCTGGAAAGCGCTACATTAATTCTTCTGCTGTCTCGGGCAAATCCTATAGCATGAGCATTATTATTTCTGACAAAGCTTACAATAATTATGTCCTCTTCCATACCCTGAAAACGATCTACAGAACCTATTCTTAAAGTCATATGTCCGAAACGTTTATAGTAACTATTATTTATTAATCTTTCTTCAAGTAATCTTACCTGTGCATCATAAAATGTAATTATCCCTATACTTTTATATTTATTGTTGCTATTCAGATTTTTTTCAAGTATACAGAGAATTTTTTTAATACAATCAACTTCATATTCATTATAATAACTTTTATTACGTCTCTTTTCATAATACTTTTCAATATTAGGCACATCATACCAAATTACATGGTTATCAGCATTAATCTCAATTCCCTCACATCCGTGTTTCTTAAATTCAGATGCAGGAGATTCCAAACGTCCTGCATCCGTATTAATATAAAACTGATTAATCAGTGCTGCTATATCTTTATGCATACGATATTGCCTGAAAAGCATAGTTCTCATTGATTGACCTGATTTTTCATAAAGTTCTTCAAAAAGACTTATTTTAATAAGCTTTTTAAACTGTTCATCATCTCCGTCAATTTCATCATATGCATTCTGATCAATAAACGGCGGAAGCTGTTTATGATCTCCAACCAATACAATCTTTTTGCCCTTTAACATTGGCAGTATAATATCAGGCGGTGTACTTTTGCTCGCCTCATCAATTATTACTACGTCAAAAGAAGGATAATTCTCATTAAAATCCTTGGTACCGCTTTGAATACACGTAATACCTATAACATTTGCATTATCTATATACAGCTTTTTCAGCGCACTGTAATTATTGGAATTACTGTCAAAAATTTTGTTTCTCCACTCATCAAGAAGATTTCTCCATTTTATATACCTATTATATTTTCTATTGTAATATTTATTAACTTTACTTTCAAGTTCATCAAGTTTAAAATTCTCAGGATTAAAGTCCTTTAACGCCGCTGAATAAAAACTGTCCTTTATCTGATCCATAAAATATTCAACTGAATAATTATAATCTCTAACAGCATTCATACAATCATTATATATCTTTTCATATTTTCCTTTAAAGCTGTAGTATTGAGCATCATAATCCTCTCCCAATGCGTCAAGACAAAAATGAAATGACTTTACATTATCAATAAATTCACTGTTATTCCTTATACTATGTATTTTTTCGCAAATTCTAATGGTTTTCAATTGAATACTCATCATAAGATTTTCAGCACGTCTATAATAAATAGCTGCTATCTGATTCCATTTATGACCAAATATAAATTTTCTGATTCCTATAGGCCTTGAATTAAGTATTTTTTCTCCTTCTTCGTAAAGTGATTGTACTATATCTCTGTCGGCATAGTAAAACACGCCTTCATACATTGTACGCTCAAGCATTCTGTTACTTACAGTACTAATAATATACTTAAATTGAGATACAAACTTTTCAGTATATTCATTAAATAATTCCATATCCGATTCATACTCATGAACCATATCCAAGTCCGCTTTAATATCCATATATTTATCTTCTAAATCATTATAAATATTATTCGGAAGTTTAAAATCAGGAGGATAATAATCTCTTGCTTTATTTGCCTTTTGCAGATCATCATTTTCATAAGCGTCAGTTATAAGTTCAAAGAACTCTGCTCTTTGTTTTTTGGCATCTTCTAATACATTTTGAAAAAAATAAAGCTGTGATTCATGAAAAGTTTTAATTTTTTCCAGTTCTTTAATATTCTCTGCCAATTCCAACAATACCGGAAAATGTTCTTTTGATTCTTTTAAAAATCCAAGACGTTCAGTTAAGTCTTGATCCATTTTTTTTGTAGATTCCGCTATCTGTGATATCCATGTTCTAACTACATTATCTTCTACAAACGGCAAACCTTCTTCCTCTACTCTAGAAGAGTCACCCTTTCGCAGCACACGTATATCCGCATGATTCATGACCCTTGAAATTGCATTATCTACTGCCAGATTAGACTGTGAAACTATAAGTGTTTTAAGTCCTCTTACGGCATTCTGATAACATATTTCCGCTATAACCGTAGTTTTACCGGTTCCGGGAGGCCCCTGAATTAGATACAGATCCTCTGCATTTAACACTCCTTCTACAGCACTTATCTGTTCCGGATTCATAGTTTTTGTAAGAAGATCATCTTCTGTAAGAGTGATATTATCCCCCACGTTACGGTTAGCCTTTGACGGATCAAATAAAAAATCCGAAAGACAACGATTAATAGATTCCCCTCTGCAAAGCTTGTCCAATCCGGATTTCATTCTTTTACATGTAATTTCCACCGCACCGTCATAAACAATTAATCGTGTACCCAAAGATAAACCGGACATAACTCTTTGCAAATCCTTTCCAAAGGGTTGAACATATAAAAGATTATTTTCAAAACGTTCAACTTTTCCGAATCCCCATGGAGGCTGATTTTTCTCATCTTTAAAGCCGATACTCAGGTTACGTATGTCATAAATCGGCTTCAAGTCAACCGTACCGATAATTATTTTTTCATTCTTTATCTCAGCATTTTCACATGTAAATCTATATGAATTCTGTTCGGATTTTTCCTGTACCGATTCAATATAGTCATACCACATTTCAACTCGCTGTCTGACTTCATCATTTATATATACAAAATCCTCACTTTTTTCCTGTAAAAATATAAGATTAAGCATTCTGCCATCTGTTATGATTTCATTAGTCACGGAAGTACAAAAAAAATTATTATGTTCCAAACTCCCTTTAAGTACAATATTCTGTCCATCAAATACAAATCCCAAACACACTGTCTTACCATCAGAAACAGCGGCAGTAATTTCAAAGGTTTTGTTATCCGGAAACATTATTAAAGGCAGTTCATACTTTGAATTACATTTTACAGTACTATTTTGTTTCAGCTCATCTATTGCTCTGGGTGACATACTTAAATTAAGCTTTAGTATTTTAGTATTGTCCATATGACCGCCTCCATTGTTCAATTAAAATTATTATAGCATAAAGCGGACAATATTACAATTATTTTAATATACAAAAATACCGTGTATTGAGTAAATACACGATATTTTTTAATATTTTTCCGATTAGTTTTAATTAACGGCAGCAATACACTATGACGTAACGTTAAAGTCAATAGGAATAATATAATTTTTATAAAAAAACTCCCCTGCAAAACGCAGAGGAGTAAATTCCTATATTATTGATTTTTCTTAGCTTCAAGGTCAGCAAGAGCATCTTTTCTGGAAAGATTAATTCTACCCTGCTTGTCAATTTCAACAACCTTAACTACAATTTCATCACCGATTGAAACAACATCTTCGACCTTTTCAACTCTTGCCTTATCAAGCTTTGAAATGTGAACCAAACCGTCCTTGCCCGGAGCAATTTCCACAAATGCACCGAAATTCATAATCCTTACAACCTTGCCCTTGTAAATAGAACCTACTTCCGGTCCGGCAGCAATAGTATGAATAATCGACAGCGCTTTGTTGCACTTTTCAATATCAACACCGGAAACAAACACGCTTCCGTCCTCGTTAATATCAATTTTAACGTCACATTCAGCAGTAATTTTCTGAATAACCTTACCGCCCTGACCGATTACATCTCTGATTTTTTCAACGTCAATCTTTGTTTGAAGCATTTTCGGTGCATACTTATTTACAGTCTCTCTCGGCTGTGGAATAGCCTTCAGCATAATTTCATCAAGAATATAAAGTCTGGCTTTTCTTGTCTTTTCAAAAGCTTCCTTTATAATTGCAGGTGTAAGACCGTCAACCTTTATATCAACCTGAATTGCCGTTATACCCTTATGAGTACCGCCAACCTTAAAGTCCATATCTCCGAAGAAATCTTCAAGTCCCTGAATATCGACCATAGTCATGAATTCATCGCTGTCAGGCTTTGTAATAAGTCCGCAGGAAATACCTGCAACCGGTGCTTTAATCGGAACGCCTGCATCCATAAGGGCGAGTGTTGAACCGCAAATAGAACCCTGTGATGTTGAACCGTTTGAAGAAAGTACTTCAGACACCAGTCTAAGTGCATAAGGGAATTCCTCTACTGACGGAATTACAGGTTCCAATGCTCTTTCAGCCAAAGCGCCGTGACCGATTTCACGTCTGCCCGGACCTCTGCTCGGCTTTGTTTCACCTACAGAATATGAAGGGAAATTATAGTGATGCATATATCTCTTGGATTCTTCTTCATCAAGTCCGTCAATTCTCTGCGCTTCGCTAATTGGTCCCAATGTAGCGATTGTAAGAACCTGAGTTTGTCCTCTTGTAAACAGTCCGGAACCGTGAACTCTCGGCAGTACACCTACTTCAGAAGCCAGCGGTCTGATTTCGTCAATACCTCTTCCGTCTACACGCTTGCCATCATAAAGCCAATTCCTTACGATCTTTTTTTGAAGCTTGTAAATACATTCGTCGATCATAGCAACCTGTTCAGGATAAACTTCGTCAAACTTTTCGTGAATATCGTCTTTTATAGGCTGAAGTCTTTCCTCACGGATATTTTTATCATTAGTATCGAGAGCAAACTTTACTCTTTCAGAGGCAAATTCTTCAATTGCGTCAAACATATCGTGATCGACTTCCTGTGACTCAAATTCAAACTTCTTCTTTCCGATTTGTGCCTGAATATCACTGATAAACGCAACAATTTTCTTAATTTCCTCATGACCCTTTAAAATAGCGTCAAGCATAATATCGTCTTCAACCTGATTAGCGCCTGCCTCAATCATAACGATTTTTTCAGCAGAACCTGCAACAGTAAGATTAAGATCGGTTTTAGCTCTCTGTTCCAAATTAGGATTAAGAACTATTTCACCGTCAACAAGTCCAACACTGATTCCCGCAATAGGACCATTCCACGGAATATCAGAAATTGAAATAGCAATTGCCGTAGCGATCATACCCGTAATTTCAGGGGAACAGTCAGGATCAACTGCCAGAACTGTCATAACAACGGAAACGTCGTTTCTCATATCTTTAGGGAAAAGCGGACGGATAGGTCTGTCAACCATTCTTGAAGTAAGAATAGCCTTCTCAGACGGTTTGCCCTCTCTTTTAGTAAATGAGCCGGGAATTTTACCTACAGAATAAAGTCTTTCCTCATAATCAACTGACAAAGGAAAAAAGTCAACGCCCTCTCTAGGCTTCTGACTTGCCGTAACATTCGCCATCACTACTGTTTCACCGTAATGAACCCAACATGAACCGTTTGACAGTTCGCATGTCTTTCCGGTTTCAACAACCAATTCTCTGCCTGCAAACTGTGTTTTAAAAGTCTTGTAATTTTCAAACATAAACTGCCTCCGTTTTCAGTAGCAGCTTTAGCAATAAACCCTAAGTCCCCACAAAATGAGAGTCACGGTTTAATGCTAAAATTACCACTACTGTACCTTATTTTTTATTCTTTGAATAGCTTAAAAGGCAGAAAGGATTCCTCCCGACTGCCTTTTATAAAACTTACTTACGAATACCGAGCTTTTCGATAATTGCACGATATCTGTTAATATCTTTCTTCTTTAGATAGTTAAGAAGATTTCTTCTGTGACCTACCATCTTAAGAAGACCTCTTCTTGAGTGATGATCCTTCTTGTGAACCTTAAGATGTTCTGTCAGATCATTGATTCTTCTTGTAAGAATAGCAATCTGTACTTCAGGAGAACCTGTGTCATTCTCATGAGTTTTATTAGCCTCGATAACTGCTGTTTTTTCTTCTTTTAAAAGCATTTTTTTCACCTCTTTAAATATTATGCGGATAACTTAGAAATAGGCAGGTAAATTCCCAAATAGGCTTAACCCTAAATCCAAGTACAAAGCACATTTAATATTATACTACATTTTACCTTATTTGTAAAGAGTTTTTTACGAAATAGTTTTACCTTTTTTCTTTTTCTTCTTCACAATAGGTTTTTCACTGCCGCCCTTATCCTCAAACAGTACCCCGTCATCAGAATCCGAAGTAATAATTTCCGGATTTACTTCTCCCCTTTGTTCATAATAAGGATTAATTACATATTTCTGAACTATAGGATAAGAATTAAAACAAATTATAAATCCGATTATTGATGCCGGTATAAACGGTAAAAGAAACATAAAGCTTAAATTCCAAATTATAGCAACAGCAAAAGCAATAATAATCAATAAAGTAATAAACAACGTCAAAAGATTTTTCTTTAGGGCTACCAATGAAAGTACCAAAGAATTTTTCAGGACATTTTTAAAGGAAACATCTGTAGCTACGATCATTAAAAACGTATAAAAATTCATCATTACTGCTACAAGAGCCATACTTACGCATATTACAAACAAAATAAGTATGAAATTGTTCTCATATTCCTTCGCCAGCTTTGGATATACATACATTGCCGCACTGATTACCGAAAAAAATAATATATCTATCAGTCCCATTGCCATAGACTTTTTATAATTTTCAGTAAAAGCCTTTTTAAAATCAGTCAATATAAATGCATGTTTTTCTATAGTATAGTTCCTGAGAATTTTTATTACTCCGGCTGTAGCCGGACCTATTGTAAGCACAAAAACAACCATACAAATCACAGTCATAAGAACTGTAACCGCAGCACTTGAAACTTTTAATACAGCATATAATGCCAACACCAACGGAATAAAGAATACTGTATAAAGAATATTTACTTCTATAAGTTTCCAAAATTTTCTGAAAAACAGTTCAAAAAATCTTAGTATCCCCTTTTTTTTCGGCGCATTTTTCGGAATCCCCACTCCTGTTTTTTCATATCCAAACAATTTTTACACTCCTTGAAACCTCAGGGATTTAAAAGTATCCCTGTAAAAAAATATGTAATAATACTATCCACCGCAGCTGCAATCAGACTCAAAACCAAAAGAACAATAAATTTTATAGTAAAAAGCTTAATTCCCGGATGCTTTTCTTCTTCAACATGTTTATTAAGAGCAAAATTCATAAATAAATTAGAAAATTTTATCGACTCTCTTGCCCCCAAAACCAAAATCACCGTACTAACAGACGCAAACGGAAACAACATTACAAGTATTGCTAAAAAGCCCTTGAGACCAAGCAATAGATAAAATATCGACGCAGTAATACCCGTTGAAATACCTCTGTATATAATTCCGATAATTGTTAATGGTTGTCCCAAAGCTGAAAACCCGCATACATATTGTAAAATGAGAGTGACTGCAAGCGGTAAAAAAGCATTCATATAAATTTCAATTATTGTTTTTATTTCAGTTGTTTTTAAAAGATTCTGAGTAAAAATACTTCCGCTTATGGTATTTAGATTATCAGATGCACATACCATTACTGATCCGGCAACTACACCGCCGGACATAAGCAGTAAAAGCAATCCCAAACTCAGTTTTCTTCTTTGTGAACCTGTAAAATTTGTCTTGTCCGATATTTTCATATACACCATTCCTTTTCAATTCAGCTAATAGCCTTTTTAAAAAGAATATGCAGGACAAGTTGATTTTATTCTACTTAGATAATTCGTATGCACGTTTTGTACAAGCTTCACAAGCATTGTTGACTATATTAAGCAGATTGCCTTTATTAAGTTCCTCCAAACCTGCAAGAGTAGTACCTCCCGGTGAAGAAACCATTTTTATAAGCTCGTCAATAGTATAGCCTGAATCCGTTATCATTTTAGCTGAACCAATAAGACTTTGTGCAAAAAGATTTTTTGCAGTCTCACCGTCAATACCTTCTTTAACGGCATAATCAATAAAACCTTTTGCATAAAGATAAATAAACGCCGGACTGCTGCCGTTTACAGCAATTATTTCCTTCATTTTGCTTTCATCGATTACTTCTATTTTACCGCATTCTTTAAAAATATTGCACACAAAGTCAAATTCCTGTTCAGTTACTTCCGAATCCTTTGCCAATGCCGAAGCGCCTTCACTAAGCAAAAGCGGAGTATTTGGCATAACAACAATCGTTTTGACATTTGCTCCCGTAGCTTTTTTTATAAAATCACTGTTTATACCGGCTGCGATTGAAATAAGTACTGTATCATCACTGATATTATTTCCTACTGATTCAAGAACGCCTTCTATTATTTGCGGCTTAACTGCAAAAAATACATATTTACATAACGAAATCACTTCAGACGCATCAATACACTTTTTAACTCCCAAGGATTGAAGAGATTCTATTTTAACTGAATCCGGATCAGCGGCATGCAATTGAATCCGATCATTCAGACTGCTGTTTAAAATACCTTTCATTATGGCAGTTCCCATATTTCCGGCACCTATAAATCCGACATTAATTTTCATAATAACAAATCCTTTCATAAAAAAATCACTTGTATAATTATAACTCAAAAAAGCTAAAATAACAAGTGATTTTGTAAAACTTTATATATCTTTTATTATACGGCCTTTTTTATGCCGAAAACCTTCCTGTAAGCCATAAGAACCGCAGGCATTACAACGGAAAGAAGTACAATATCTACAGGAAGCTGTATTGCATTTTTAATAATTCGTGACGTAAACATTGCCCAAAAGCTTCCCGTTCCATATAAAGTACATATAAAATATGTATTCAAGCATAAATTACAAATCAAAACAACAAGAATCTTTGAAATAGCACATCTCATTGTCATAAAACCGCCGATCTCCGCTTTGTACAAACAAATTCCGTAAATAAAGCCTGCTGCAATCTGTACAAGAGTAAAACCCGGGTGATATGCACCTCCGGTTTTGTTTGCAAGCATAAATCCTAAAATGTCTGTAATACATCCGGCAATTGCCGCAGGTATTGGTCCAAACAGCATTCCTATAGATGCCAATGCTAAAAAGCTGAAAGATATTTTTATATTCTCCCCCACCGGAATCATGACAAATATACTCAGCAGTACATGTACCGCTATCAACATTCCTGTCATGACAATGCATCTTAGATTCGTTAATTCTTTTGCCGAATCACTAAAAATTGCTAAAAACCTTTTCATAAAAAACCTCCTGATTTTGTGCTGATTTGCACAAAGGAGCCATTATGAAAAGGTTTACCTTTATGCATACAGCGGGATGCGAAAACTGTACCGCAAGTCCTTTTCAAGACTCTTCGTTCCGACAGCAACTCCCCGTCTGCCGGACACTTCACGCACAGCCTTCTACTCTGATGCCAATATTCGTATGATTTTCCGGTTAAATACTTATTAAAAAGCGATTTCGCCGGCAATATGATAAAGCTCTTCCTCGAAAGGCTTTTTCATTGATAATGCTTCCTGGATATCAAAGTCAACAATCTTGCTGCTCTGCATTCCAACTACTCTGTTGCCGATTCCCTGTGAAAGAAGATCAACAGCATAATAAGCCATCTGACTTGCTACAACTCTGTCTCTTACTGTAGGAGCTCCGCCTCTTTGAACGTGTCCCAAAATTGTAGTTCTTGCTTCAATACCCGTTTTATCCTGAAGTGTTCTTGCAATTTCATCAGAATGACCAACACCTTCAGATACAACAATAATAAAGTGCTGTTTACCTGTTTTTCTTGATTCAAGCATTTTCTTTGCAACCTTATCAAGATCATAAGGGATTTCGCTTGTAATTACATATGTCGCACCGCATGCAATACCAGCGTTTAACGCAATATATCCGGCTCCTCTGCCCATTACCTCTACAACACTGCATCTGTCATGTGACTGTGTTGTATCCCTGAGCTTGTCAACCATTTCTACGACAGTATTCATTGCCGTATCGTAACCTATAGTATATTCCGTACAGGAAATATCGTTGTCAATTGTACCCG
>CATKAZ010000099.1 GCA_949745795.1 uncultured Oscillospiraceae bacterium
AAAAAAACAGTACAGTTTGCCGAATATGCCAGAAATGAAATAAACAAGCTGGGCGGTTATTATGCTTTCGGACATGAACTATGCGACAATAACGCTTTTTACGATTTTGATAAAACTAAGCTTTCTGTTCACACTCGTGATATAGGACTTGCAGGCATTGAAGTATACGATATACTGCGTGATGATTACGGTATACAAATCGAATTCGGTGATATCGGAAATATTCTTGCTATTGTATCCGCCGGAGACAGAGCGCTGGAAATTGAACGCCTTATTTCTTCACTGTCTGAAATAAAACGGCTTTACTCCAAAGATAAAGCAGGAATGTTCGATCATGAATATATTAATCCGGAAGTTATTACCGCTCCGCAAAAAGCCTTTTACAGCAATAAAAGGTCTGTACCTATAAATCAGAGCAGCGGTATGGTATGCGGAGAATTTGTAATGTGCTATCCTCCGGGAATCCCAATATTAGCACCGGGTGAAAAAATAACTGACGAAATTATAAATTACATAAATTATGCCAAGGAAAAAGGCTGTTTCATGACCGGTACTCAGGATATGAAAATTGAAAACATAAATGTGGTGGAGGATAAATAATGGAACTTTGGTATACTGAAAATCATACCGATAATGTAAAATTTTCCATAAAAGTCGATAAACATTTACGAAGTGCGGAAAGTGAATATCAACGCATTGATATTTTTGAATCTAAAGAATTCGGACGTATGCTGACTCTTGACGGATACCTTATGGTCACTGAAAAAGACGAGTATATATATCATGAAATGATTACACATATTCCAATGGCTGTAAATCCTGATATCACTAACGTACTTGTAATCGGCGCAGGAGACGGCGGCACAGTAAGAGAGCTAACACGATACAATCATATAAAAAACATTGATATGGTCGAAATTGATGAAATGGTCGTGGAAATATGCCGTGAATACCTGCCGCAGACAGCCGGACGCCTTACAGATCCAAGAGTACATATCTTCTATCAGGACGGTCTGAGATTTGTACGCAGCAAGGAAAATGAATACGACCTTATTATTGTTGATTCTACCGACCCTTTCGGCGTAGGCGAAGGACTGTTCACAAAGGAATTTTACGGCAATTGTTTTAAGGCTTTAAAAGATGACGGAATACTTGTCAATCAGCATGAAAGTACTTTCTATGCGTCTTATGCAAATTCAATGAAAAGAGCTCACAGCCGAATCAAATCAACCTTCCCTATTGCTTTGGTTTATCAGGCACATATCCCTACTTATCCGTCAGGACACTGGCTTTTCGGATTTGCTTCAAAAAAATACGATCCGAGAACCGATTTAAAAGCAGACTGGTGGAACAGCTTGGGTATTAAAACAAGATATTACAATACAACACTGCATAAAGGCTGTTTTGCTATTCCGAATAATGTAAGAGATCAATTGAGAGAATCAGGAGAACATAAATAAAAATGAAAAAAAATATTCATACATTTATAGGCTGCGACAGCGAATATGACGAGAGTAAAATTGTAATTTTCGGCGCACCCTTTGACAGTACCACATCATATCGTCCGGGAACTCGTTTTGCAAGCTCCGCTATGAGAAACGAAAGTTTCGGAATCGAAACTTACAGTCCATATCAGGACAAGGACTTAACAGATATTAAAGTCTTTGACGGCGGTGATCTTGAGCTTTGTTTCGGCAGTCCGGAATCGGCTTTAAATGATATTGAAAGCTTTTCCGCAAAAATACTAAACAGCGGCAAACTTCCGTGTATGATAGGCGGAGAACATCTCGTAACGCTTGGCGCTGTACGTGCGGCAGTAAAAAAATATCCTGATTTACACATAATTCACTTTGATGCCCATGCAGACCTGAGAGATGATTATCTCGGACAAAAACTTTCTCACGCATGTGTAATGAGAAGATGTCATGAGCTTGTGGGTGACGGCAGAATTTTTCAATTTGGTATAAGAAGCGGAGACCGTGAAGAGTTTATTTGGGGAAAAAATCATGTTGCAACTAATAAATTCGATTTTTCAGGACTGGAAAAAATAACAGAACAAATTCAGAATAAACCCGTATATTTTACTCTTGACCTTGATGTTCTTGATCCGTCATGCTTCCCGGGCACCGGTACGCCGGAAGCGGGAGGAGTAAGCTTTACAGAGCTTATGTCCGCAATAAAGTCTGTTGCCTCACTGAATATTGTGGGCTTTGACATTAATGAACTCTCCCCTATGCTAGACCAAAGCGGAGCTTCTACTGCACTTGCATGTAAACTCATAAGAGAAATCTTATTGTATTTTTATAAGGAGAATTAGTATGGGAATTTTTAGTCCTATTATGACATCATAGCTGACATTGATGAAATCAATGACAATACTGACGCTTTCGGTCATAAAATCGGCGGTTATCCTGCATTTACACAGGAAGATCCAAGAGAAGAAAATTCTTCTTATGATTTTCTCCTATTACAGCTTGACAGTGAGTTCGGTGACGGAAAAGACAAAATCTTATGGGGCGACGCCGGTATTTGCAACTTTTTTATAAACAGTAAAAAACTGAAAAATCTTGATTTCAGTGACGTAATATATAACTGGGATTGTTATTAAATTAAATTTGAAAGGAACTTGATAATATGTCTAAAGCTTTAATTATCGGCGCAGGCGGAGTTGCAGGCGTTGTAATTCATAAATGCTGCCAGAACAGCGAAGTATTTACCGAAATCTGTATTGCAAGCAGAACAAAATCAAAGTGCGATAAATTCAAGGAAGAATTACAGGGTAAAACTTCAACAAAAATTACTACCGCTCAGGTTGACGCAAATAATGTTGACGAGCTTGTCGCTTTAATAACCAAAGAAAAACCGGATATTGTAATAAACGTAGCACTTCCCTATCAGGATCTGACAATTATGGACGCTTGTCTGGCAACCAAAACAGATTATCTTGATACGGCGAATTACGAACCTGAAGACACTGCAAAATTTGAATACAAATGGCAGTGGGATTATAAGGAAAGATTTGAAAAGGCAGGAATCACCGCCGTATTAGGCTGCGGTTTTGACCCCGGTGTTACAGGTGTTTTTTCCGCCTATGCTCAAAAACATTATTTTGACGAAATCAATTATATTGACATTCTGGACTGTAACGGCGGCGACCATGGTTACCCGTTCGCTACAAATTTCAATCCGGAAATCAATATACGTGAAGTTTCAGCAAAGGGCAGTTATATTGAAAACGGCAAATGGGTTGAAACTGAACCAATGGAAATCAAAAGAGTTTATAATTTTGACGAAGTAGGTGAAAAGGATATGTATCTTCTTCACCATGAAGAACTTGAATCTCTTGCAATCAATATTAAAGGTATAAAACGTATAAGATTTTTTATGACATTCGGTCAAAGCTATCTTACTCATCTTAAATGCCTTGAAAATGTAGGCATGACTTCTATTGAACCTATAATGTATGAAGGTAAGGAAATCGTTCCTTTGCAGTTTTTAAAAGCTGTACTACCCGACCCTGCATCACTTGGTCCGAGAACTGTGGGTAAAACCAATATCGGATGTATTTATCAGGGATTTAAAGATGAAAAACCTGTTAATTATTATGTCTACAATGTATGTGATCATCAGGAATGCTACAAAGAAGTCGGCTCACAAGCAGTTTCTTACACAACGGGCGTACCTGCAATGATAGGTGCTATGATGGTGCTGACAGGAAAGTGGAAAAAAGCCGGTGTTTACAACGTAGAAGAATTTGATCCGGATCCGTTTATGGACGCTCTTAATAAATGGGGACTGCCATGGAAAGAAAATTTTAATCCGATATTAGTTGACTAAATATTTAAGGCAGTTTATTACTGCCTTATTTTTTAAATAGGAGAGTTACTATGATAAAGAAAATTCTTGAATCTATACCTAGTCCATGCTATGTTATCGATGAAGCAAAACTTATAAGCAATCTTGAAATACTTAAATCGGTACAGGACAGAACAGACTGCAAAATTCTTCTTGCACAGAAAGCTTTTTCAAATTTTGCTTTTTATCCGCTGATAGGAAAATATATTGCAGGAGTTACTGCAAGCGGACTTTTCGAGGCAAAGCTCGGTTTTGAGGAAATGGGTAAAGAAAACCATGTATATGCTCCTGCCTATACTAAATATGATATGTCAGAGCTTATAAAAATCTGTGACCATATAGTATTTAATTCATTTGGCCAATGGGAAAAGCATAAAAATACTATAAAATCAAGTAAGAGAAATATTGAATGCGGAATCAGAATAAATCCCGAATATTCCGAAATTGAAACGGATATATATAATCCATGCTTTAATGGCTCAAGAATGGGAGTAACATTAAAAAATTTTGAAGAAAACAAATTAGACGGTATCAGCGGTCTGCATTTTCATACTATGTGTGAACAAAACTCAGATACTTTGGAACGTACTGTTAAAGTTGTTGATGAAAAATTCGGAAAATATCTTAAAAATATGAAATGGATTAACTTTGGCGGCGGTCATCATATTACAAGAGATGATTATGATATGGAGAAACTAATCAAATGTATTAACTTTTTCAAAGACAAATATGGAATTCAAGTATATCTTGAACCGGGCGAAGCAGTTGCTTTAAATGCCGGATATTTAATTGCAAGTGTTCTTGATATTGTAGAAAACAATATGAACATTGCTATTTTAGACGCATCTGCCGCATGTCATATGCCTGATGTACTGGAAATGCCGTATCGTCCTAATATTATCGGAAGCGGTAAATCTAATGAAAAAAAGTACACTTACAGATTTGGCGGAAATACTTGCCTTGCTGGCGACATAATAGGAGATTATTCTTTTGACACTCCATTGAAAATAAACGACAAATTAATTTTTTGCGATATGGCCATTTACACTACTGTAAAAAATAACACATTTAACGGTATTCCACTGCCGTCTATAGGTGTTCTTAAACAAAACGGTTCATTTGAACTTATAAAAAAATTCAATTATCATGATTTTAAAATGAGGCTTTCATAATGGATTTATTTTCTGAATGCCGCCTTTGTCCAAGACAATGCGGAGTAAACAGACATTTTACAGTAGGTGCATGCGGTGTAAATTCCGCATTAATGGCGGCAAGAGCCGGTTTGCACTTTTGGGAAGAACCGGCTTTAAGTAATGAAAACGGTTCGGGAACAGTATTTTTCTCAGGGTGTACTCTAAAATGCTGTTTTTGTCAAAATTATCAGATAAGTCATGAAGGATTCGGCAAGGAAATTACTATTGAAAGACTTGGCGATATATTTCTTGAGTTACAAGCTCAGGGCGCAAACAATATTAATTTAGTAAATCCGACACATTATGTACCCCATATTATCGCCACTCTTGATAAAATGAGGCATAAACTTAATATACCTGTTGTATATAACAGCGGTGGATATGAAAAAATTGAAACTTTAAAGCTTTTAAAAGATTATGTAGATATTTATCTTCCGGATTTAAAATATTTTTCATCTGAATTATCAGATAAATATTCTCATGCAAAAAATTATTTTGAATATGCATCACAAGCAATTCTTGAAATGCATAACCAGCAGTCAAAATTGATATGGAACGGAAGTATTCTGAAAAAAGGCTTGATTATCAGACATCTTATATTACCCGGCTGTCGCCATGATTCCATAAAAATAATAAATTGGATTGCTGAAAACTTACCAGCGGATTCGTTTATGTTAAGTCTAATGAGTCAATATACCCCGACTTATAAAAGCAAAAATCATGGGGAAATCAACAGAAAAATTACTACTTTTGAATATAATTCAGTACTTGACGAAACTATTAAATTTAACTTAAATGGGTATACACAAAATAAAGCTTCAGCATCAAAAGAATATACTCCCAATTTTAATCTGGAAGGACTATAGAAAAAACCCTGTTCAATTAAAAGTTGAACAGGGTCATACTTTTTTAATAGTAATTTTATTATTTATATACAAGAGGACTAGCTAACTTAAATTCTCCTTCATCAAAAATTACTTCAATATCTTCCCCTTTCTTTATATGTCCCTCCAACAGCTGCTGAGAAATTAAATTCTCAATCTTTTCAGAAACAGACCTTTTTATATATCTTGCTCCATATTTTTTTACTTCACTTTCATTTATAAGCTCATCAGGAACATTACTGTCGAAATTAAGCTTTATACCGATTTTTTCTGCTCTTTCTTTTAATTCATTCAATAATTTCACAGCTATAGCATTAAGATTACATTTTTCCAAAGGTTTAAATACTACTATCTCATCCAGTCTGTTAATAAGTTCCGGCTTTAACTGCTTTTTCAATTCAGATTTTACTTTACTGCTGACATCTGAACTACTGTTATCACCAAATCCCAGTCTTACGCTTTCTGACATATATTCAGAACCTATATTGGAAGTAAGAATTATAAGCGTGTTTTTAAAACTTGTTTTTCTTCCTCTTGAATCCGTCAGTACACCATCTTCTAAAATTTGCAGTAAAATATTCAGTACATCAGGGTGAGCCTTTTCAATTTCATCAAACAAAAGAACACAATAAGGTTTTCGTCTGATTTTATCAGTAAGTATACCGCTTTCATCAAATCCAGCATATCCCGGAGGAGCTCCTATAAGCTTTGAAACAGAATGCTTTTCCATATATTCTGACATGTCAACTTTGATTAAATTTCTTTCACTGTCAAAAATAAATTCTGCTGCCGCTTTTGACAGCTCTGTTTTGCCAACCCCGGTTGGTCCCATAAAAATAAACGAACCTATTGGTTTATTCGGTTCCTTCAAGCCTGTTCTGCTTCGCCTTATTGCTTTTGCAACAGCAGAAACAGCCTTTTCCTGCCCAATAACTTTTTTACGCAAATTACTTTCTAAGTTTAAAAGTCTGGTTTCTTCATCCTTTGAAATACTATTTACAGGTATCCCTGTCCATTCCGAAACCACGGCCGAAGTATCATCAACAGTAATCTTTACAGGACATGATGAACTGTTTTTGGATTTCTTTTTAAAAGCTTTTTCAAGACTTTCCAATGTGATTACTTCATCTGTCATTTGTATAATATCATTTTTTTCTTTTGATACTTCATTTCTTGCTCTCCGTATTTTTGCTTTTGATGCAGCCTCATCAATAATATCAATTGCTTTATCCGGCAAAAATCTGTCATTTATATATCTTACAGAAAGACTTACAGCAGATTTTATAATTTCATCACTAATTATTACATTATGATAATTTTCATACTTTTCACGTAAACCTTTTAAAATATTAAAGGTTTGATTTTCATCCGGCTCACTTACCATCACAGGCTGAAATCTTCTTTCCAATGCAGAATCCTTTTCAATATTTTTTCTGTATTCCTCTATTGTAGTTGCTCCGATAATTTGAATTTCACCTCTTGCAAGCTGAGGTTTAATAATATTAGCCGCATCAATTGCTCCCTCGGCTGCACCTGCACCTACAATAGAGTGAATTTCATCAATAAATAATATTACATTTCCGACGCTTATTACCTCATCAATACAATTTTTTATTCGCTCCTCAAAATCCCCTCTGTATTTTGCTCCGGCAAGCATAGCAGTTAAATCCAGAGAAAAAATATTTTTATTTTTCAATTCGTCAGGTACTTTTCCGCTGACAAAAATTTGTGCCAATCCTTCTACAATAGCTGTTTTACCTACTCCCGCTTCTCCTATTAAACATGGATTGTTTTTATTACGTCTGGCTAAAATTTGTAAAACTCTTTCAATTTCCTTTTCTCTTCCTATAAGCGGATCATATTTTCTTTCAAGCGCTTCCTCGGTTAAACTTTTACCGTATTTATATAGTGTAGGTATCTGCTTACGATCCGGCTGATTGTATTTTAAAACTTCTCTTGGCATTTCTCCTGTATATGCTCCTGCACAATCATTATATAACTTTACAGGATTTGCTCCCATAGCTCTAAGAAAACTCATTGCACCGCAGCCGGGTTCTTTTAAAAGCGTCATAAAAATATGCTCAGTCCCTACAAGCTTTGTACCGGCTGATTCTGCTGCTGAAACCGCTCCGTTAAATATCCTTCTTAAAGCCGGTGTAAAATTTTCATATGTCAGATGTGTTTTTTCACCCTTACCTATAAATAATATCATCTGATCGTATATATCATTAAGAGTTATATTATTTGATTTTAATACAGATGCCGCAACATTACCACCCTCCTGAACAAATCCTAAAATAATATGCTCTGTGCCAACGTAAGTATGCCCCATCTGAGACGCTGCTTCAATTGCCGTTTCAATTGAATTTACCGCTCTTCTGGTAAACATCTCAAAGTTATTATTCATCAGTCCACTCACCTTTCATATTAATAATCCATTAATAAGTATGCCACGAAATCAATGCGATATATGTCGATGTAATTCAATTTCTTTATTTTAATTTCTTTTGAAAAAACTGTAACACATTTTTCACTATAACATATTATGTACTATGAAACGGATTCAAACAATAAAGTTTCCGCTTCAAATACATTTTATTTTTAAAGGAGTTGCTAGTTATGGGTTGTGGATGCGGTTTTTCAGGAAATGGTAGTTGTTGGTGGATCATTATTTTAATTCTTTTGTTCTGCTGCTGCGGTAACAATGGTACTATGAACAACAACGGCTGCGGCTGTGGCTGCAATGACAATTGCGGTTGTGGATGCTAATTTCTGAGCATTAAAAAATACCCTCCGGATAATTTTCCGGGGGGTATTATTTTTGCCACTTTATATTTTCTGCAATTTCGCAAAAGTTGCCATGATTTTTTTAGTACCAACCTTTTCAAAAGCAATTTCAAGCATAGCATCGCTTGCCATTTGATTAACACTAAGTATAGTTCCTTCGCCGAAAATATTATGCTTAACTTTTTCGCCGACTGAATATGAAGCCGAAGAAGTTGAATTTGAGGAAGCTTTACTTTTATTTTTGGCGATCTGTTGCTGCAAGCTCATTGACTGAACTGCCTGAACAGGAGGCTTGTCAGATTTACCGACAATAGTATTATCCTTCTTTTCAATAAGATTTTTATCGATTTCTTTTATGAATCTAGATGTGAAATTACGCTGTGTTGTTCCGAAAAGCATTCTATGTGAAGCGCTGCTTAAAAACAGTCGCTTTTTCGCCCTTGTTATTGCAACATATGCAAGACGTCTTTCTTCTTCCAGTTCTTCTTCACTGTCAAAGCATCTTCCGCTTGGGAAAATCCCGTCTTCCATTCCCACTGCAAAAACATTTGTAAACTCCAAACCTTTCGCTGAATGTACTGTCATCATAACAACAGCATCTGCTTCTGCGTCCATCTTGTCAATATCAGTGTATAGGGCTATTTCTTCGAGAAATCCATTAAGCGACGGTTCTTCGGCATCTTCCATATATGAAAGTATGGTCGATTTCAGTTCGTTAATATTTTCAAGTCTTGTAATTCCCTCATCACCAAGACTTTTCATATATTCCAAATAGCCTGTTTTATCCAGAAGCTCATCAAAGAATTGGTCAAGAGGATTTTTCACGGCAAATTCGGCAAGATAATCAAATATAGCTGCTGTTTTCTTAAGTGCTGCCGATTTTTTAGCAAGCATAGGATATTCATCGGCATTTCTCATTACCTCCAAAGGAGTAAGTCCAAGATCTCCGGTAATATCGTCAAGCAGCGCCAGCGTACTGTCACCTATTCCCCTTTTAGGTTCATTTATAATTCTTCTCATTCTCAAGGAATCACTATTATTGTTAATTACTGCCATATAAGAAGTAATATCTTTAATTTCTTTACGGTCATAGAATCTCATACCACCGAATACACGATAAGGAACACCGCTTTTTACAAATGCTTGTTCAATAAGATTCGACTGTGCATTCATTCTATAAAGTACGGCATTATCTCCGAATCTGCCGCCATTTTTGACATGCTCCATAACCTTTGAAGCCACAAATGCCGCTTCATCACGTTCGTCCTGCGCCTTATACCATATTATTTTATCACCCTCACCGCTGTCTGTCCATAATTCCTTCGGCTTTCTTGATGAGTTATTTTTAATGACTGAATTGGCAGCGTCAAGAATAGTCTGGGTCGAACGGTAATTCTGCTCAAGTCTTATTACACAGCTTCCGGCAAATTGTTTTTCAAAGCTTAAAATATTTTCAATTGTAGCTCCTCTGAACTTGTAAATACTCTGATCGTCATCACCGACAACACAAAGATTATTATGCTTTGAAGATAAAAGACTTACCAGTCTGAATTGTGCCTGATTGGTATCCTGATATTCATCAACCATAACATATTTATAACGATTCTGGTAATATTCAAGGGTTTCAGGAAAATCAGTAAGTATTTTTACTGTCAGCTTAATAATATCGTCGAAGTCTACAGCATTTGATGCAAATAATTTTTTCTGATATGCACGATATATTTTTGCAATAACTGTCCTTCTATAATCATTTGCGGCATCTTCAGCCATATCTTCAGGTTCCATAAGCCTGTCCTTTGCAAAGCCTATTTCAGACAAAACCGATCTAGGCGGAAATTGTTTTTCCGATACCCCAAGCTCATTCATACACGCTTTAACAACTCTCTGGCTATCATCGGAATCATATATTGTAAAACTGCTTTGATAACCAAGCTTATCAATTTCACGTCTTAAAATTCTTACACATGCAGAATGGAATGTTGCGGCATTAATGTTATCCCCGTCTTCCCCCAACATGTTACGCAATCTTTCCTTAAGTTCACCTGCTGCCTTGTTTGTAAACGTAATGGCAAGTATATTCCATGGTTTTATCGGACGTACTGCAATTGTTTCCCTTAACTGATCAAGATCAGCATCGCCGCCGTTAATATAGCTTTCGAGAAAATTACAATCTTCTTCACTGCCTTGATAAGCATCGTCATAATAAGCGTTACCAAAATTAATCATATTTGCAATACGATTTACAATAACTGTTGTTTTTCCGCTTCCGGCTCCGGCAAGTACCAAAACAGGCCCATTTACAGCAAACACGGCCTCTTTTTGTTTTTCATTCATTCTTCCAAAATATTTTTGTAAAGCTTTTCTTTTTAATTCGCCAAATGATAATGATGACATGATTTTTCTCCCTATAAAAAATAATTATAAAAAACTTTATGTTTATTATATCACATTTTTCAAATAAAGAAAAGAGATTATAAACAATTTAAAATTTAAACTAATAACTTCATCATATCTGCACAAAATAATCTAGAAAGTATAATGAATGGAGTATATATATAATCATGAAAAAAAGAGATCAGTGGTCGTCAAACTTTGGTTTTCTTATGGCAGCTGCCGGTTCAGCAGTAGGATTAGGAAATCTATGGAAATTCCCTTATGTAGTAGGTATAAACAGCGGTGGAATTTTTATTTTAGCTTATATTATTCTTTTAATACTTTTAGGTACACCAATACTTATGTCAGAGATGTCTATAGGCAGAAACACACGTTTAAATGCTATTGACGCATGTAATAAATTAAAAACCGGCTGGGGATTCGTAGGCGGATTAGGCGTTTTAGGCGCTTTTACCATACTCTGTTACTACAGCGTTATAGGCGGATGGGTTTTAAAATATTTATTTAAGTATATTGTATCACCATCAATAGATAATCCATCTGAATATTTTAAAAATTTTTCCGAATCAATTGTAGAACCGGTTATTTGGCATATCATTTTCGCAATCATATGCATAACAATTGTAATAAAAGGAATTTCCGGAGGAATAGAAAAAATAAGTAAAATTTTTCTTCCGCTTCTTGCAATATTTATCATAGTAATTTCAATTAATGTATTAAGATTACCAAATGCATTAAATGGTTTAAAATTCTTTCTTATACCTAATTTATCAGATATCAACTCCGTTTCAGATATATTTTCCATACTTCTCCATGCAATGGGACAAGTATTCTTCAGTTTAAGCTTGGGAATGGGTACGCTTATAACTTATGGCAGCTATTTAGGCCGTAATTCAAATATACAAAAAAATTCATTATATATTCCTCTCTTTGATCTTATTATAGCATTATTGGCATGTACTGCTATTCTTCCCGCTGTTTTTGCTTTTGATCTTGAACCTACAGCCGGTTCAGGACTGCTTTTTAATACTCTTCCATATGTATTTGATCACATGAAATACGGAAAATACCTTGCTATTATTTTTTTCCTTCTAGTATTCTTTGCAGCAGTTACATCAGCTATATCACTAATTGAAGTGATTTCGTCATATTTTATTGACAATAAGAAATGGTCAAGAAAAAAAGCATGTACTATCTCAGGAATAGGATTTATATTAATCGGTATTATCGCTTCACTTTCCTTAGGCACTCTTAACAATATTACTATTTTCGGACATACACTATTTGACTCTCTCATAATACTGTCTGATAAAATAATAATGCCTATAGGAGGTTTCTTTATCTGCATACTTGTAGGGTATATTTGGAAAACCAAGAATATGTATGACGAAATGTCATCAGGCGGATTATTTAAAATATATTTCAAAAAAACTTTGACATTTCTCATTAAATTTTTTGCACCGGCAATGATAATAATTATATTTATCACTTCTATCTTCTGATTAAACAAAAAAACATAAAAAAAGTATTCCATTTTTCAAGAAAATGATGTATAATAAAATTATTATTTTTAAGAGAAACTGGAGACGTTTATGAAATTTAAATTTAACACTAAAAGCAATACTATGGCAGCATACTGTGTTATTGTTTTCGCTGCATGTCTTTTTCTTGTTGCTTTGGTTTTTAAATATACCACTTTCCTTTACTATATTAATAAGGTAATAAAAGTATTAGCTCCGATAATTTGGGGAATTGTATTCGCTTATTTATTAAATCCGGCTGTACTTTTCTGTGATAAACACATAAAAAAAATATTTCGAAAAACAAAAAAATACAATTCAATAAGCAGAGTTATTTCAATCGGGATTTCTCTCATATTAATGCTGGGTATTATTATTGCTATCGTCTGCTCTATAGTACCGGAAATTTTAAATACTCTTGAAAATTTTATACAAAGTCTTCCGTCATATCTTAACAACCTTCAAATTTACTTTACTAATAAAATAAGTTCTATTATGGAAAAAAACCCGGAAATTTATGATTTCATCAACAGTGAATTTGATAATATTCAACACTTTATTTTGGACGGTGTTAATAAGTTTGAACCCATGCTTGACAGTATTCTCGCTAAGGACGGAATTATTGCAAATGTAACAGGCAGTGCTTGGTCTTTTATTATCGGTTTAAAGGACTGTCTTTTAGGTCTTATCGTTTCTATTTACCTTCTTTACAGCAAGGAAACTTTTTTAGCACAGGCTACAAAAATAGTGTATGCACTGTTTCAGGAAAAGACACGAAACAAAATTTTAAAAATAGCGTCCCAAACTAATCATACGTTTGGTCATTTTCTCACCGGCAAAGCTCTTGACTCATTTATTATAGGTATTTTGACATTTATCGGTATGAGCTTTATGGATCTGAAAAATTATGCTGTACTGATAGGTGTTATTATAGGTATAACAAACATGATACCATTTTTCGGACCAATTATAGGAGCTGTCCCAAGCGGACTTCTTATTCTGCTGACTGCTCCTGAAAAAACAATTATTTTTATAATATTTATTTTTCTTCTTCAGCAATTTGACGGTAACATTCTGGGACCGAAAATTCTCGGAAACTCATTAGGATTATCAGCATTTTGGATTATGTTTGCTATTTTTATCGGAGGCGGATTATTCGGACTTGCTGGTATGATCGCATTTGTACCGTTATTTGCAGTCTTTTACAGTATTGCAAGAGAATTTATCAATACTAAGCTTGAAAGAAAAAAGCTGCCTGTTTCAACAGCATACTATAAGACCGAAAACAATGAACAGTCTGTTAAAAAAACCTCATCTCGATTCATTAAATTGTTCAAACGAAGCAAAAAAATCATCGTTAAAAATAAGAGTAATGAAAAATCTGAAGAAACAGAAAACAAATCTTCTGATTCAGAAGATTTAAATAAATAATAGTAATTCCGGAGGGTACTATGATTAAAAATATTCAGGAAGAAATCTTAAAGTTAAAAAAAGAAAAAAATGCTGTAATTCTAGCACATTCATATCAAGCTAAGGAAATTATTGAAATAGCTGATGAAACAGGTGATTCTTATGCTCTAAGCGTAGCTGCAACTAAACATGACTGCGATTTTTTCATTATGTGCGGAGTCCACTTTATGGCGGAAACTGTTAAAATGCTTTCACCTGATAAAAGAGTATTTCTCGCAAATTCAGAAGCAGGCTGCCCAATGGCTGAACAAATGGATCCTGTAATCATATCTCAATTAAAGCAAAAAGAACCGGACAGAACTGTTGTTGCATACATAAATACAACCGCTGCTTTAAAAACAGTTTGTGATGTTTGCGTTACATCTGCTACCGCCGTTAAAATCGTAAATAAAATTAAAAATAATAAAATTTTATTTATACCCGATTGTAACCTTGGAAGTTATGTACAAAAACAGCTCCCGGATAAGGATATCAAACTTTTACAGGGCGGATGTCCTGTACATGCTTCCGTCACACTGAATGACCTTAAAAGTGTCAAAGAAAAACATCCTAATGCTTTAGTGCTTGTTCATCCGGAATGTCAGCCGGAAGTAACTGACGCCGCTGATTATGTCGGTTCTACATCCGGTATAATGAAATTTGCAATCGAATCAGACCATAAGGAATTTATCATCGGAACAGAAATCAGTATTACTGAACATCTTCAATATAAATGTCCGGATAAAGAATTTTACAATCTTTCAAAGAAAATTTTATGTCCAAACATGAAGCTTACCACTCTTATGGACGTTTATAAAACCTTGCACAATCTTGATAACGGCAAAGCATTTGAAATTGAAATGAGTAAAGAAGAAATTGAAAAAGCTAAGGTTTGCATCAACGAAATGATAAGATTGGGCGAATAAATATATTTACATAATACCCCGTATTTATATAATACGGGGGTTATTTTTATGCCAAATTTACTAAATTCAAGATAATTCAACATCTAAATTTTTCCTTGACTTCAATAGTCTTCGGTGGTAAAATTATAATCGTTGTGTTAATAATTATTAAATTTTTGGGGGCTGAAATGTTAATCAAAGACTATACCAGAACGTTAAAAAATGAATTTAAGGGGTATAATGCAAAAAAATTCAGTAAAGATCTTCTTGCTGGAATTACTGTTGCAGCAGTAGCGTTGCCTTTAGCACTTGCTTTCGGTGTAAGTTCGGGAGCTACAGCTGCTGCCGGACTGGTAACGGCAATTATCGCAGGTATTTTAATAGGAGGTTTTTCAGGAGCGTCTTATCAGATAAGCGGACCTACAGGCGCTATGACAGCAATTTTAGTTTCACTTGTATCTCAGCACGGCATTCAGGGAGTTTTCATGGCAAGCTTTCTTGCAGGAGTCATTTTACTGTTAGCCGGTATATTGCGTCTTGGAGGGCTGGTTTCATATCTTCCTATGCCGGTTATCACCGGATTTACAAGCGGCATTGCTATAATAATCGCTTTTGGTCAAATAAACAATCTAACCGGTCTTACATGCAAAGGTCTGTCAACATTTGAAAAAGTTAAAAGCTATTTTACTATTGATCAGCATTTTGATTCCACTACATTTTTAATTGGTGCGGCAGTTATTGTTTTTATGTTTCTTTTCCCAAAAAAGCTTAATCAATACTGTCCGTCATCACTGGTTGCTATAATTATTGCAACTGCCGCAACTGCTATTTTTAAATTTGATACTCCAACAGTAGGCGAAATTCCCAAAACACTTTTTCTTAATGAAAGATTAAAATTTTCATCTTTTTCAATGTCAAATTTTTATAACTTTATAATGCCGGCAGTTTCCATTGCCGCTTTAGGACTTATTGAATCGCTTTTATGCGGAGCATCTGCCGGAAGAATGAAAAATGAGAAGCTTAACGCCGACGTTGAGCTTGTTGCACAGGGTATAGGAAATATAGTTATTCCGTTATTCGGAGGAGTTCCAGCAACTGCCGCAATTGCACGTACAAGCGTTGCCATAAAATCAGGCGGTCAAACAAGACTTGTTTCCTTATTTCATGCGGGAATACTTTTATTATCAATGTTTGTTTTGGGCGGTGTTATGTCACAAATTCCCCTTTCCGCACTTGCAGGAGTACTCATTGTTACTGCATGGAGAATGAACGACTGGAGCGCTATAAAATCAATTTTCCATAAAAAAATAAAAACTGCAATATTCCAGTTTCTTATAACAATGGCTGCAACTGTCATATTTGATTTGACTGTAGCAATTATTATCGGAGTTATTTTTTCTGTAATTATGTTTATTGTAAAGGTTTCAGATATGCAGGTTACCGTTTCTGAAATCGATATAGACAAGCTCGATGAAAATAATGTTAATCCTGAAAAACTTAAATATACTTGTGTTGTTTACATATCCGGTCCGCTGTATTTCGGAACATGTTCCAAACTTGAAGAAAAAATTACTGCATTAGGTGAAAATTATAATGTTATTTTTTCAATGCGAGGGGTAACAATTGCCGATATTTCCGGTATAGAAGCGCTTAAGGATTACTGTGAAAAAATGATCGCACAGGGAAAAATGATTTATTTTTCATGCGTACAAAAGGACGTAATGACAATGATGGAACGCTGTGGATTTAAAGAAAGATTTAAATATGACATGTATTTTTGGAGTACTGATAAGGTTTTCGAGTACATTTCCAATCTGTAAAAAAAGGTTGCGTAGTTTCATACGCAACCTTTAATTCTTCTTCCGCTTTTTGAAAAAAGCTTGGCAAAAACTTTTATGCCGAATTAAATTAACTTGATTTTTACTTTAAACACTCGCAAAGTTATTTTTACAATAGCCTAACTTGATCTAGTAATTTTTTTGTCTTATCATTTATGTTTATATATTCATTAGTTATAGCCATCCATTCTCTGACATAATAAGTAGGTGTCAGAGTGAGATTATAAAAGTCCGTTACTGCATTTACTGCGGACGGATCATATCCAAGTTTCTGAGCAATAAAACCGGCTCTATACTGATGAAACCCATCTGTTACAATTGCAATATTTTTACCTATACCCATTTCTTCAAGTATTTCACATGAATTTTCTAAATTTTCGTAGGTATTGACAGACTTGTCCTCCATAATTATACGGTCAGCTTCTATCCCATTTTCCACAAGATAGTTTTTCATCGCCTGCGCTTCGGATATTTTTTCATCATCGCCTTTTCCACCTGAAACAATACAAATTACATCATCATTTTCAGACAAAAAAACTTTCGCTGCATCAAGACGTCTTTTCAGCATTTTACTGGGTTTTTCTCCGTTTACCTTACACCCCAGTACTATAACTGCGTCTGTTTTTTCCGGTGATTTTTCTTTTGCATAAATCATTAATCCTGTCAATATAAGAACATAAACAATCCCGGCAATTATAATAGCTAAAACTGAAATTATAACTATCTTGCCTCCGGTATGTTTCCATAATTCTACAGAAAATAATTTAAATCTATCCCAAAAAATCGTTAATGATATCATAACTAAGCTTACAATAATACCAAAAACATTACCCGGATTAATTATATTTGACAACAACGGCAAAGCAAAAAAAGCTAATACTATAAATTCTCCTACTAAAAAAACATATCTTATTTTCAACACACTCCCTCCCAAAAATTATTGTATCATTAAACTAAAAATTTGTCAATTATTCTATTTTCTGCTGACTTTTCATAATTATACGAAATAAAAAAGACGGATGCTTAAAACATCCGTCAAAATATAGAGATATAAAATTGGGGGTATAAATCAAACTGTAAACAGTAAGTCGGTATAAGTAGGAATCGGCCAGTATTTTTCAGGAATATTCATTTCCAATTCATCAGCAATAGCTCTTAGATTCTGCATACCTGCAAATACTTCTTCTCTGTAATATCTTGCCAAAGTTTCAGCTGATTCTTCATGATCCTTTGAAGCAATTCTCTTAGAATCAAGAGTATCAATAGCCTCATAAAGTGAAGCTGTAAGACCGGACAGCTTATTTGCAATTGATTTCTCCAAAGAACTGTCAATTCCCGCATTTGTCTTTGATACAACTGAATCACACATAACCTTTGTATATTCAAGAGAGGCAGGAGCAATAAGCTTTTTAGCCATATCAAGCATTGTCAAAGCTTCAATGTTAATAACCTTACTGTAATTTTCAAGAAGAATTTCTTTTCTCGATTCAATTTCAGTTTTAGAATAAACCTTAAATTTTTCAAACATTGAAACATATTTATCATCTGTATAATGAGGAAGAGCGTCAACGGTAGACACAAGGTTAGGAAGTCCTCTCTTGACAGCCTCGTCAACCCATTCGTCTGCATAGCCGTTACCGTTAAAAATAACTCTCTTATGTTCCTTAATTGTTTTTACAAGAAGCTTTTTAAGAGCTGACTTAAAGTCATCAGCCTTTTCAAGTTCATCGGCAAATTCACTGAGAACCTGTGCTACAATTGTATTCATCATAACGTTTGTACAGGAAATTGAATCAGCAGAACCAAGCATTCTGAATTCAAATTTATTGCCTGTAAATGCAAACGGAGATGTTCTGTTTCGGTCAGTTGCGTCCTTAGGGAAATTAGGCAGCGCATCAACACCGATTTCAAATGTCTTATCTGAATTTTCAGCAACAGACGTACCGTTTTCAATAGCGTCAAGAATTGCCTGAAGTTCGTCACCGACAAACATTGATATAATAGCCGGAGGAGCTTCATTAGCACCGAGTCTGTGATCATTTCCGGCCGAAGCTGCGGAAATTCTAAGTAACGGAGCATATTCGTCAACACCCTTGATAATTGCACACAGGAATGTAACAAACTGCATATTTTCCATTGGAGTATCACCGGGATCAAGGAGATTCTGACCGTCATTAGAAGAAATTGACCAGTTGTTATGCTTACCCGATCCGTTTACGCCGGCAAAAGGCTTTTCATGAAGAAGGCATACCAAACCATGCTTTAACGCAACCTTTTTCATAATTTCCATAGTCAGCTGATTGTGGTCAGCTGCAATATTTGATGTAGTAAATACCGGTGCAAGCTCATGCTGTGCCGGAGCGACCTCATTATGCTTTGTTTTTGCATAAATTCCAAGCTTCCAAAGTTCACTGTCAAGATCCTTCATGAAATCTGATACTCTCTGCTTGATATTACCAAAATAATGATCCTCAAGTTCCTGTCCCTTTGGAGCCATAGCGCCGAAAAGTGTTCTGCCTGTAAGCATTAAATCTTTTCTCTGATCATAGTACTTTTTATCAACAAGGAAGTATTCCTGTTCAGGTCCTACTGTTGTTGTAACTCTCGTAGCAGTAGTATTTCCGAAAAGTCTTAAAATTCTAAGCGCCTGTTCATTTACAACTTCCATTGAACGCAGCAAAGGTGTTTTCTTATCAAGAATTTCACCTGTATATGAACAGAAAGCAGTCGGAATATACAAAGTATTAT
>CATKAZ010000100.1 GCA_949745795.1 uncultured Oscillospiraceae bacterium
GCAGGCAATCTTTTAAAGCCTATGCTTGCCAGAGGAGAACTTCATTGTATCGGTGCTACTACTTTGAATGAGTATAGACAGTATATTGAAAAAGATGCGGCACTTGAAAGACGTTTTCAGCCTGTAATGGTAAATGAACCCACTGTTGAGGATACAATTTCTATTTTAAGAGGTTTAAAAGAACGTTATGAGGTGTTTCATGGTGTTAAAATTCATGATCAGGCTCTAATTGCAGCCGCAACTCTTTCCGACAGATATATCAGCGACAGATTTTTACCGGATAAGGCAATTGACCTTGTTGACGAAGCCTGTGCTATGATAAGAACCGAAATAGATTCAATGCCTACAGAGCTTGATGAAATTTCAAGAAAAATAATTCAGCACGAAATTGAAGAAGCCGCACTTAAAAAAGAAGATGATAAAATCTCAGCAGAGCATCTTACGGAAGTACAAAAAGAACTTGCGGAAATGCGTGAAAAGTTTAACAGTATGAAAGCAAAATGGGAAAATGAAAAGAATGCAATAACAAAGGTACAAAAACTCAGGGAAGATATTGAACAGGTCAATGCAGATATTGCAAAGGCTGAAAGGGAATATAATCTTAACAAAGCGGCTGAATTAAAATACGGCAGACTACCGTCTCTTCAAAAGGAACTTGAAGAGGAAGAAATTATTGCGGAAAAGGCAAAAAGCGGAGATTCATTGTTAAGGGATAAGGTGACTGATGAAGAAATTGCAAGAATAATCTGCCGCTGGACCGGTATTCCTGTATCCAAGTTAATGGAAGGGGAGAGAGAAAAGCTTTTAAATCTTGAGGGTATACTTCATAACAGAGTTGTAGGACAAAATGAAGCTGTTGAAAAGGTAAGCGAGGCTATACTGCGTTCAAGAGCAGGTATACAGGATCCTGACAGACCAATTGGTTCGTTTCTGTTTTTAGGTCCGACGGGTGTAGGTAAAACCGAACTTGCAAAGGCTCTTGCTCAGTCGCTGTTTGACGACGAGCATAATATTGTAAGAATTGATATGAGTGAGTATATGGAGAAATTCAGCGTCAGCAGATTGATTGGAGCTCCTCCCGGATACGTTGGCTACGAAGAGGGTGGGCAACTTACTGAGGCAGTAAGAAGAAAGCCCTATTCTGTAGTACTTCTTGATGAAATTGAAAAGGCGCATCCGGACGTATTTAATATACTTTTACAGGTTTTGGACGATGGTCGTATAACCGATTCTCAGGGAAGAACTGTTGATTTTAAAAATACTATCATTATTTTAACGTCCAATCTTGGTTCGCCTTACATTCTTGACGGTATTAATGAAAACGGCGAAATCAGTGAAGAGGCAAGAGAAAAGGTAGACGCACTTTTGAAACAGCAGTTCAGACCGGAATTCTTAAATCGTCTTGATGAAATTGTTTTCTATAAGCCGTTAACTAAAAAAGAAATTTTCAGTATTATTGATCTTATGATTGGGGATTTAAAAAAGCGTCTTAAGGAAAATCAACTTGACGTTGAGTTTACCGATTCAGCTAAAAATTATATAGTTGAGCAGGGATATGACCCTAACTACGGAGCAAGACCGCTACGAAGATTTTTACAGCGTAAAGCAGAAACATTGATTGCAAAAAAAATTATTGCAAATGATGCAGAACCGAATACTACTTTAACAGTAGATTATGACGGCGAAAAATTATTTGTTAAGTAAAATAAAAAGACTCAGCATATTGCTGAGTCTTTTTGCGTATTTATTATTTATTAATACTTCTCTTAACATAAGTAGTATGAAGAAGTTCATGAGCCTTGTGGCTTCCCGGTTCGCCAAGATAGTTAGCATAAAGTTCCTTGATAACTGGATTTTCATGTGACTTTCTTATAGATCTGCTTGCGTCCAAATCATAAAGAACCTTTGCTCTTTCAGCACGGATATCAGTAAAGTTTCTGATATTTGCAGGCTGCTGTGGCTGACCGCCGCCGTTTACACAACCGCCCGGACATCCCATGATTTCAATGAACTGATAATCAGCTTCTCCGTTCTTAACTTTGTTAAGAAGTTCTCTAGCATTTGAAAGTCCGCTTGCAACTGCAACCTTGACATTCATACCTGCCACATCATATGACGCTTCCTTGATACCATCAGTACCTCGAACATCAGTGAAATCTACTGAAGGCAGTTCTTCGCCTGTAAGTTCTTCAACAGCAGTTCTCAGAGCTGCTTCCATAACGCCGCCGGTAGCGCCGAATATTACGGCTGCACCTGTTGATACACCCAGTGGATCATCGAATTTTTCATCGGGAAGTGCAAGGAACTGTATACCTGCACGTTCAATCATTCTTGCGAGTTCTCTGGTTGTAAGAGCAATATCAACATCCGGATAACCTGCGCCGTCCTGATCGTCACGTCCGATTTCAAATTTCTTTGCTGTACACGGCATAATACTTACAGAAACTATATCCTTAGGATCAATGCCTTCCTTTTCAGCGTAGTAAGACTTAACAATTGCACCGAACATTTGCTGAGGAGATTTACAGCTTGAAAGATTTTCTGTCATATCAGGGAAGTAGTGCTCACAGTATTTAACCCAGCCTGGTGAACATGAAGTAATAAGCGGTAGCTTTCCGCCGTTCTTAACCCTGTTAAGAAATTCATGGGCTTCTTCCATAATTGTAAGGTCTGCGGAGAAGTTAGTGTCAAACACTTTGTCAAATCCAAGTCTTCTCAAAGCAGCTGCCATTTTGCCTTCAACGTCTGTACCGATTGGCAGACCGAAAGCTTCACCAAGTGCTGCTCTTACGGCCGGAGCTGCCTGAACAACAACATGCTTTGAAGGATCGGCTATAGCTTCAAATACAGCTTTTGTATTATCCTTTTCAGAAATAGCTCCTACAGGACATACAGCAATACACTGTCCGCATGAAACACAGCTTGTTTCACCCAGTCCCATTTCAAATGCGCTTTCGATAACTGTATTAAAACCACGCTTATTGGCGCCGATTACACCGATTCCCTGAACCTTTTCACAGACTGCCGTACAGCGTCTGCAAAGAATACATTTATTGTTATCTCTGTACATATGAGCAGCGGAGTTATCGATTTCATATTCGTTTTTAACGCCGTCATAAGCACATTCATCGTCTACGCCCATATCTCTTGCCAGCTTCTGAAGCTCACAGTTATGACTTCTAACACATGAGAGACATTTTCTGTCATGATTTGAGAGTATAAGCTGAAGAGTTTTCTTTCTGGATTCGATAACCTTAGGAGAATTTGTCAGAACTTCCATTCCCTCGCTTACAGGGTAAACACAGGAAGCAACGATTCTGAAACCTCTTCCTTCGTTTGCTTCAACTACGCAGATACGACAGGCTCCGATCTCATTGATATCCTTAAGAAAGCAAAGTGTAGGAATATCAATGTTAGCCATATGGGCAGCTTCAAGAATTGTTGTGCCCTTAGGTACAGAAATTTCCATACCGTTAATTTTAAGATTAATATTTTCCATTCTCTATTCCTCCACTATTTTTTGCTTATTGCACCAAATTTACATTTTTCGATACAAGCGCCGCACTTGAGACATTTATCCTTATCAATAACATGAGGAGTCTTAACAGCGCCGCTGATAGCTCCGGCAGGACAAACTCTTGAACAAAGTGTACAGCCCTTGCACTTTTCTGGGTCAATTTCAAAGCTTAACAGATGCTTGCAGACGCCGGCAGGACATTTTTTGTCAACAACGTGAGCTACATATTCGTCTCTGAAGTAACGAAGTGTGGAAAGAACAGGGTTAGGAGCTGTTTGACCAAGTCCGCAGAGAGAATTTTGTTTTATGTAATAGCAAAGCTCTTCAAGCTTGTCAATATCTTCAAGAGTACCCTGACCTCTGGTAATTTTATCAAGCATTTCATACATACGCTTTGTACCGATACGGCAAGGAGTACACTTACCGCATGATTCATCAACGGTAAATTCAAGGAAGAACTTAGCAATATCAACCATACAGTTGTCTTCGTCCATAACGATAAGACCGCCTGAACCCATCATTGAACCAATACTGATAAGATTGTCGTAATCGATCGGAATATCCATATGTTCAGCAGGAATGCATCCGCCGGAAGGTCCGCCTGTCTGAGCAGCCTTAAATTTCTTTCCGTTTGGAATACCGCCGCCGATTTCTTCAATAACTGTTCTGAGAGTAGTACCCATCGGAACTTCAACAAGACCTGTATTGTGAATTTTACCGCCCAGAGCAAATACCTTTGTTCCCTTTGATTTTTCAGTACCCATTGATGCAAACCAATCAGAACCGTTTAAGATGATCTGAGGAATATTTGCATAAGTTTCAACGTTGTTAAGGATTGTAGGCTTTTGGAACAGACCTTTTTCAGCCGGGAACGGAGGACGCGGACGCGGTTCACCTCTGTTGCCTTCGATAGAAGTCATAAGAGCAGTTTCTTCGCCGCATACGAATGCACCGGCGCCGAGTCTCAGACCGATATCGAATGAGAAGTCAGTACCGAAAATATTATTTCCGAGAAGTCCGTATTCACGAGCCTGCTTAATTGCAATTTCAAGACGTTCTACTGCGATAGGATATTCGGCACGAACATAAATATAACCTTGTGTTGCGCCGATAGCGTAGCCTGCAATAGCCATAGCTTCCAGAACAACGTGCGGATCGCCTTCAAGTACTGAACGATCCATAAATGCGCCCGGGTCTCCCTCGTCTGCGTTACAGCATACATATTTCTGGTCGGCGTCCTTTACAATGTTTCTTGCCAGCTTCCATTTCATACCTGTAGGGAAACCGCCGCCGCCTCTTCCTCTGAGTCCGCTGTCGAGGATTGTCTGGATTACATCGTCAGGAGACATTTCAGTCAGGACTTTTGCAAGCGCCTGATAGCCGCCTTCACCGATATATTCATCTATATTTTCCGGATTTATAACACCGCAGTTTCTGAGGGCAACACGGTTTTGTTTTTTATAGAAAGCTGTATCCTGAAGGGATTTAATACCGTTGTCTGTTACAGTTTCCTGATAAACCAGTCTAGTAACAACACGGCCTTTAAGGAGATGTTCTTCAACGATTTCAGGGATGTCTTCAACCTTAACCATTGAATAGAAAGTTCCCTCCGGATAAACTATCATAATAGGACCTAAAGCACAGAGACCGAAACAACCGGTTTTAACAACCTGAACTTCTTCTTTGAGTCCGTTTTTCTCGATTTCTGAAACAAGAGCTTTTTCAATTGCAGCGCTTCCGGATGAAGTACAGCCGGTTCCGCCGCATATTAAAACGTGTGAACGATACATAATTTTATTTCCTTTCAGCTGTGTAATAGCTTTTGACAGCAAATTTTTCGCAAGTTATACAGGATTGATTTTATCAGATTGTATATTCGGAAACAACCTGTCCGCCGATAAGATGCTTTTCAATTACTTCTTTAGCTTTATCAGCGTTCATGTTTACATATGTAACCTTGTCTTTTCCCTTTTCGAGAATTTCGACAATAGGTTCCAGCTGGCAGTTACCTATGCAGCCGGTTTGTGAAACCATAACTTTTTCAATATTATTTTCGGCAACTCCATCAGCAAATGCTGTAAGAACATCTCTTGCACCGGCAGCAATTCCGCATGTACCCATTGCTACCAGAACTTTTGTACTGTCAGGATCTTCTGCTCTTAGAGTTACCTGATTTTTCATCTTATCTCTGATGGCATTTAATTCTTCAATTTTCATTTTTTCCTCCTTGAACGGAAATCTTATTCGAATAATCCGTAGAATATGCGGATGTCATTTTATATAATGTTAAGATACTTCAATTCACTTTTTAAATATTTTATTTCTTCATATAACATACTTGCAGGCAAACTTGATTTCTCATAATATTTTTGAGCAATATTTTTTGAACTGTAATTTACTGAAACATCATTAATATCAATAATCCACTGAAAACATATATTCGGGTTCGTAACAATCTGTGAATATATAGTTGAAAAAATATCTCCTAAAGGAATACAATCAATACTATCCGTATTAAATATTGCCTTTATTGTTGTACCTTTATTTATGCATGACTCTATATGGAAATTTCCTCCCGTAAGCTCAGCGGCATATTTGAAAAAAGGGATACCAAGACCTGCTGTCTTATTTTTTTTCGTTGTAAAAAAAGGATTACAGCATTCTTCACGCTGTTTTTTAGTCATGCCAAATCCATTGTCATTTATTATGACAATCATTTCATTACTGTATTTTTGTTTAGTTATATGTATTTTAATAACTGTTGCATACGCGCAGACAGAATTCTGCAAAATATCAAGAATATGAAGAGAAATTTCAGAAAACATATTTAGTCGGCATATTTATTAAGAATATCATCTATATCATCAACTGTCAGACGTCCATAAACATCTTCATTAACTGTCAGAACCGGTGCAAGTCCGCAGGCACCGATACAGCGGCATGCTTCCAGAGAGAATTTTCCGTCAGGAGTACATTCTCCGCCGGCAATACCAAGCTTTTCCTGAAGTTTATTAAAAATATCGCCTGAGCCTTTAACGTAGCAGGCAGTACCAAGACAGACTGAGATTTTGTATTTTCCCTTTGGATTCAGTGAAAACTGAGAATAGAACGTAGCAACTCCATAGATTTTTTCCAACGGAATGTTTAATTCGTCAGAAATTATAGTTTGCACTTCAATCGGAAGATATCCGTATATATCCTGTGCTTTTTGAAGAATAGGCATTAGAGCACCTTTATCGTTTTTCTTCTCGGCAATTACTTTCAATAACTCATCTTTTTGTTCAGCAGTGCCATTAAAAGAAACTGTATTTTTGGTTTTACTCATTATTAAACCTCCTTGAAAATATAAAGTATACAAAAAAGCATACTCCTTATTAAAATTTTAACATATTTCGACTGAAAAATCCATATATTATATTACTAATGAAAAGCCTATTATTTTGTTGATAATTAACAATCACGTTAATTAATTAACAAACATTTTGAAAAGTTATAGTTGTTTAAAATTTTAAACGCTTTTAATTCTAAGTAAGATATGATATAATTATAAAGACAAATTTTAAAATAATATATGAATGGAAGAAATATTATGGAAAAAATAAGAATGAACTATACTGTTAAAAATAATGATTTCAGTGATATGGGATTTGTTTCAGGTGATGTTCAGGAAAAATTAAAGTCTCTCGGATACTCACAGGAGGTGATCCGGAAAGTATCAACGGCATTGTATCAAGGCGAAATTAATATGCTTATACATGCCGGAGGGGGACAAATAGAAATATCTATTGATAATAAATGTATAATAATGATTTTGAAAGATAGCGGTCCCGGTATTGAAAATATTGATGAGGCTTTGACGGACGGTTATTCTACTGCCGATGATCATGCCCGTTCTTTAGGATTTGGTGAGGGAATGGGTTTCAGCAGTATGAAAAAATACAGTGATGAAATGCATATTTATTCCGATGCCGGTGTGGGTACTACTTTAATAATGAAGGTGTTTGTAAATGAAAATGAGTGATTTACTGGAAAATAGTAATTTTAAAATAAATTACTATAATGGGACAAACAGTATAATTAATAAAATTATATGTTCTGATCTGCATGGATATGCATTAAGCAAATTAAATGAAAACGATATATGGATTACTATTGTATCTCATATTAACACTTTGGCAGTTGCCGCACAGAAAAAAGCTGCCTGTATAATAATTGCCGATAAAATTGAACTTTCAGATGATATACTGAAAATAGCTGAAGAGCATAAAATTACAATTTTGACAAGTCCGTATCCTGTTTATGAAACAGCTATAATTATACATAAAATTGAAGAAGAAAAGCAATGATAAGTCCGTTTCAAGATATATGTGTGACTCCGCTTTAGTTTAATTATACGATAATAAATAAAAAGCATTCAATACTATTATTTAATTAAAATAATTTTTTCTGAGTTTATGAAAAAAGTGTTTTGTCAAGAGAATTATTGCCCTTAAATAGAATAAATCACAGTATAAATGTATGTAAAACCTATAGAATTTTTCATTTACGGAATGAGTTTTTCCGTTCCTTATAAAACCGCTTAAGACACCTATGATATTACGGTCGGTAATTCCATGTTCACGAATATATTGATTATCTCCGCATATTACATAATCATTCTTTCTTACCTTTAAAATTCTGTGCAAAACGTATTGTCCACTGTCACGCTTATATAAAACCACATCATATTTTCTGCATCTGCCTGACGGTCTTTTGTCAATGATTATAAGATCCTTTTTCTGCCTCAGCATAGGCCTCATACTATCGCCTACGAAGTAGTATATCATATGTCCCGAACGGTCAAGCTCCTGTTCAAAAGTACTTTTAATCATCAATAGCACCTATACTTTTAAGCTGTTTTAAAATACGTTCGACGTCGTTTTCAATAATTTCTTTGGGAGCGTCATATTCGGAGAACAGTATGTTTACAATTGACTCCTTATCGGTTTCACTTTTCAGCAGTTCTACTATTTCAGCGGTTGCACGATTATTTCTGATAAAGCCGTTAAAATTTTGGTCGACAGAGACTATAATTTGCTCATCACCATTATTATGTGTAATAAAATTTTTATTAAGTTTCATATATAACTCCAATCAATTACTCATACTGTCAAATGCCGTTACCGCCGCAGACAGGTCCGTATTACAGCCAAGCGAAAATATATTTACATTTTCGCAAAATCTGTCAAGCAGTGAAAGGCTTGCCGACATTTTAGCAGGATCCTTCGGACGGTAGCATTGCTGTAAAAGCAGGGGATAAGCCTGTTTTTTGGAAATATATTCTATGTGATTGAAAGCATCACGATGTAGAATGCAGACAGCTTTAAGCGGTACTGATTTGTTTGAATTAAGATTTTCTTTTCCGCACCATGGAGTGCCGAACGCAGAAATGTTTTTAGAAATTTTTATTATAGGTTTGTCGCCGTTAATTATCTCCGCACGGCTTCCGAAATACTTCAGCCATAAATTGGTATGAGTAGTTTTCCCCGTACCTGATTTTGCTGTGAACAGATAACCGATTCCGTCCACTGCAACAACACAACCATGAAATAAAAAGTAACCGTCATCAATAATTGACTCTGAAAATTTTCTGTACACTGCAAGGCTTTCAAGATAATAGTCTGCAAATCTTCGCACGTTATTTCCCTTAAGCGTATCCTCACGTTCGGATTTTTCCCGTTCACAGTCAATATCTGATTGGGATATTTTTATTGTAATATCAGCTTTGTCACAGCCGTTGTAACGGTATTTTTCACATTGCTTATGTACAAATCTATGTAAAGTATCAAGCTTTACTATATGTTCTGCTAACAGATAAGTTTCAGTCACATTTCACCTCTGTTGTTTTTCGTTTAGGCTTATCAGTAGGTCTGCCTGTTCTTGGAAACATTTAATTTACTTCTATTTTGTATCATCATAATAATCGTATCATATGGAGATGAAATTGTCAATCTTTTTGAAATTATTAATTTTTTATTAAAAAACTATTGATAAATTTTGGCATCGGTGCTATAATAACTATACCATTATATAAATTATATCCAATAATAGTGATGCTGTATTACTAGTGTGCAGTGTCACTGTTATTTTTTATAAACATAAATCCGCAAGCAGATTAATTGTTTGCGGATCGATTTTTATTATTGAGATTTCATTTTTTCATGTTCTTTTTTCAGTTCTTCGATTAGACTGTTAAGAGTCCAGCTTTGATTATATTGAGTAACAATACATTTGAGAGGGATATTAATGTTATGGGATTTCATTTCAAGTAAGAGCTTATCCATACTTTTATTACTGAATCCTGACATTATAAGACATTCATCTTCAATAATATTTTCCGGTACATTGTCGCATTTTGTAAATCCGTTAAATCCCGCAAGAAATCCGATTTTTTCTCCGGCGGATTCTTTGCCGATCGGTTTCAACGTAATTTTAAGAGAGTTTGTTAATTTAGTAAGCACTTCGATATTGCTTTGATTTATCATGTATCCGATTAAAAGCGGTGATTCTTTTTTTATTCTTGATTTCATAATTTTCTCCATTCAGTCTAATTTAAATTTTCACAGTAATTTTTAACGGATTTTGCATATCCCAATAAAGCGGAGCATACATCAGAAGCTTTATTTATTTCAGTATTATCTGAGTTTTTTACTGTGTAAATATATTTTTCTATATTATATCCAATAGTATCGCTCAACGTATTATTATTTTTATCTATCACTGTTAAAGTACAATTATCCAAAAGATTTTCAGCAGAAATATTATTGATTTTAGCCATATATATGTTTGCTTCATTTGTATTTTTAAGGGGAACGGTTCTGCTTTCACCTGTGGCAGCATTTGTAAATTGAAGAAAATTTCCCGTTGTTTCCGATTTGACTTTTATATTTACGGAGATTTTGGAATCAACGGTAAGGTATACGGAGCTGAAATATGCGCTTGGACTGTCTGTTGATTTATATAGAGAGGATAAATTCGGGTTATCGGCGTCAGCATTTGTAATTCCGAACTGTTCAAAAAATTGAAGGTATTTTTCATTTATTATGTTTTCCAAGGAACAGTCGTTTGAAAAATACTTTTGTATTTCACTTCCATAACGCAGCAGATTGAGAATCAGAATTTTGCAGTCATTACTGTACGTTCCGCTGATATCGGACAGTATGATATCAGCATATTGGAGTATAGAATATTTGGTTGACGAAATATCGGTATATATTGTTTCATTATTTTTTACTACTTCCGCTTTAGTATAAATAGTACTGTTCATTTTGTCCGCTTTACACGGAATAACAGCGGAAAAAGTATTATCGGATTCTTTTTGGCATTCCATTAATGAGTCGGTAGTATCTTGATCATAGGAGTAACGGAGAATAATATTATCATCCAGATAATCCGGATTATTAACTGTTATGTAATATTTCATATCAATTGAGTCGTTAAGAATCATACTGGCACTGCCTGTAGATATACCGTATAGTCCGCAGTCAATGCATTTTTCCGTTAAAAAATTATGGTGAACCATGTTATAATTTGAGTAATAAATATCATCTGATGTACAGCATGATGTCTTATAGACTTCATGAACTCGCTGTGACGGCAGGGGATAATCATTTTTTGTGTCACAGTCAAGATTCTGATGCCATACTGTCTTTCCGATACTGTTGTTTAAAAGCCAGCAAAGCTCTCCTGACGAAAATGAATCTGAAGATACAGCGGTTGTTCTGGAAATTCCGTCATCTTCCAACTCGTCGTTATAAAAGCAGTTTTTAAATCGTCCTCCATCATCAGGGCTTGATATAGGGTATTGATTTATTGTTCCGCTTTTAGGCATTTTTACACAGCAATTTGATATAAAGCCGTTTGAGTAGTTACTGCCTGCAATGCCGCAGGAATATATACTGCCGTAAGTACTGCCGATAAATATACAATTTTCTATTGTTCCGTTATTTCCGTTGTATCCGACAATTCCTCCGGCACTGCCTATAGAAGTTTTTATTTCACCTTCTACAGCAAGGTTTTTTACTGTTCCTTCTAAGTTGCCGAATAAACCGCAGTAATTGAGCGAACAATTAATATAAAGACCGCTTATTGAATATCCTTGTCCGTCAAATGTTCCGGTGTATGGGGCAGACTCAGAGCCAATCGGAGTCCAGCTGTTTTCGTTACATATATCGGATAAATCAATATCATTGTTGAGCTTTGCGTCCGCATCAGTGTTTCCGTCAGATACGTATTCAGCGAACAATTTAAAATCGTTAGCGTCGGTAATTGTATACACATTGTTTTCTTGAGTTATATCATATGCTTTGGTATTATAATTAAAGGTATATAAAATAATCATAATCAGCATGAAAAAAGCTGTTTTTTTAACAAGTCTGTCATAAAGTTTCATTAGTATCTCCGTTCTGTCATTAAAATGTTTATTCAATTAAAATCTTACAATGATATTTTAAACTATTTTTATTAAAA
>CATKAZ010000101.1 GCA_949745795.1 uncultured Oscillospiraceae bacterium
ATTTGCACCACGCAAGTCTGCATCATACAAATTTGCACCACGCAAGTTTGCACCACGCAAGTCTGCATCATACAAATTTGCACCACGCAAGTCTGCACCACGCAAGTCTGCATCATACAAATTTGCACCACGCAAGTCTGCACCATACAAATTTGCATCACGCAAATTTGTATGATGCAAGTTTGCACGCTCCCCATTAACATCACCGTCTAGCCATTTTTTATGTAACTCCAATATTTTTGATATGTTCATTTTATAAACCTCTCTTTCATATACGTCCCCAAAGTCCTTGGTCAGTTCTTTTCATATAAACCTCTCAACTGCTTGGTCAGTTCTTACTCGTTTTCCCACTTCAATCAGCCACGGGAAAACCGCTGTTAATGCGTTATATTCCTCGTCTTTTGGTATGTAAGCGGCATTACTGCTTCTTTTTGGTTTTCCAAGAATGTCAAATTTAACATTCGTCTCTTCATATCCTGAACTCTTCTTCAATTGTTTCATTTTTTCCTCCTTGATTTTATTAAATCTTTTCGTCTAATCTGTTTGTTCTCAAATTTTTGTTATAAATATTTAATATTTGCCTTGCAAAACGTGCATCACCTCCACTGGAAAATGCCTTGCCCTCTCTAATGATTATTATTGGGCTAACCTTTGATAGTTGAGTTACTAATGTTCTTCTTTTGTATTCGCCTTTAAAGTTTTTATAAAATAAATACATACCCCCAATAATCTCGGTGTTCAAACTTTCCGGTATACCTTCCCATGTTTCTTTTATTAATGATAAAATTTCTACAAAATCAGATGAAGAAACTGATTTAAACACCTTGTATGTTTTCGAAACCGCAGTAATTCGATTATTCGTTTTAGCTTTTGAAAAATCCATAAAAAATCCACTGCGTTCAACCAACCTTACCATTTCAATAATGTCTACATCTCCTGCGGCATATAAGGCTTTGAATTTTGCAGCACTCTCAACCGCACGCGATATTCCGTTTTGTTCAGCGAATAATCTTGCTTCATCTTCTCGAGAAAGTCCCTCATAAACTTTACAATCAACCGTCATGCTTGGACTGGGATTTAACGTTCTTAACGCTGCAAGAGTGTGTTGACCGTCAAAAACATAGTATCTTCCACCTCTGCGAGATACCTTTATCGGATTGACTAACGCAGGATTAAAATTAGCAACTATTCTCTTTACTCTGTCCTGCTGAATTTCTCTTTGGTATGATTTATCGACTAGTAAAAGTCTTGCATTTAGTTGACAATACTTGAAATTTGTGTTATACTTATTCATGGTTGATGATTCCTTTCATTTTTTGTATTGCTGCTTCCGCTGCTGCGAGAGCAGTTTTTATTTTTTTACCGTTTTCCTCTGTAATTGTTACGCAGTATTCCATCATGCATCTGTCAATATTGTCAGTGAAGTTTGACACCACATGCATAATATCTTCTGATAGATCGTCAGATGTTAGTTCAACTGGTGAATCTGCGTCATATAAACTATCAACGATGTCACTGATATCTGTATTTTTTGTTTTATCGTCCATAATTGTGACTACGTCCCCTTTAAAGTCTGTTATTGGCTTTGCAAGCTTTCTTTGCTCAATAAGGCACTGCTTGCAAACGTTTTTTCCTACATAAAATTCATCGGCAGACTTTTCATTGCCGCATTTTTTGCAAACCTTAGTTTCTTTAGGCTTAGCTGTTACCTCAGTATATATAGCGTTTACGGAATTTCCTTTACCGCCCGTTCTGGCTCTTTCGATTTGTTCAGGAGATCCTTTTTTTTGAATCACAGATACTTTGTCAATAGTATCCCTTGATACTCCTGCTATCTTGGCTATGTCTTCACGGGTTTCGCTTTTTTGCACTTCCGCAGATTTCTGCGGAAGTCCACTTTTTTTATCATACTGATTTCCGCAATAAACCCTCTGCCTCTCCTTAGCCTGTGCTGCAAGCATAGGCTTTAATTTTAATGCAAGCTCGCTCCGCTGAAACTTAGTAAGATTTCTTCTTCCGAATTGATTCAGTATAATCCACCTTTTAGCTTCTTCATCTGACTTAAAATCCTTATTGACAGTTTCATATGGTATACCGTGTTTCCGGCATATTTCATAACGGTTATGTCCATCAATAAGGACATCTCCCCAAAGAACCAGCGGTTCTCTTACACCGTCCTTTACTACATTTTCCTCAAGATACTTATACTCCTCAGGTGATAACGGCGGTATCAGCGTTTTATATTCCTTTTTGATTTTCATGCTTTCACTTCCTTTGTGAGACACCAATATGATACGTAAATTATATATTCCTCTTTCTTGTTCATTGGTTTTCTCCTTTGCTTTTTAACCTATAATAATGGTTTTAGTTCCTCGGGGTGAGCATTAATATGCCGGCTCACATTTTTTGAAACATTATCCATCATTTTTTTAGAGTACTCTGCTCTTTTTTCTTTGCTTAATGAATCCCATCTAACTGGGGCTTCATCCCCAACACAAATATAACTAACATGTGGAAAAATATCATTTTGTTTTTTTCGGCCCATAAAAGCATCTCCTTTCTTTATTAAATGATATGTAGCTGCTGATTGTCCCCTTGCATTTTATTGCATACCAAATTTTTCGTCATGTTTTTATCACTTCATATTTTATCTGGAATTTATTGACATTTATCATCTTTTATCCTATAATTGAATTAGAAGGGTGGTAATCAATCATGATTAGTTTCAAAAAATGGCTTATACAAAAGCCAATAATTTGTCTGGACAATGAAAAACAATTACTTGATGACATTGTCGCAGATGAATCATTTCCTCACAGCGTTCAGCTTCTAGTAATGCTGAATTATCTTGAAATTAGATGTTGCTGTGGTGACGAACAGCTCAATATATTCAAAACATATTATAAGGAATATATAAAGTATATTACTCGAGATCAAGAGGACCTCTAATTATAATGATTTTTGAGCCTATCGGGAGCTTTTCGTTTATCTTCTTATGCGGTATAAGAACTCCACCTGTGTTTTCATCGCTAGTGAAACATGTAAACAATTCATTTTTTCTGCTGCATAGTTCTTCAACCAACTGTGCAGTGGATATTTTTTTTAATTCATTCATTTTTTTAATTTTCCTTTCGTTATGCTGATTTAGTATCTGTTAATATTGACATATTACAGAAAAGAGGTGAATAATATGTTAAGTATTATTGTTGATATTATAGGAATTGCTGGTTTTGTTCTTTCTGTTGTTAATGTATTTTATCATTTTATTTCTAATCGAAGACGAATAACTATTTGCTTTGGAAATTACGATTTAAATGAATTTGATAGAACGAACAATAAAGAATTACTTATTATACAATTTAAAATAGCCAATTTGTCACAAATACCAATTTCAATAACCCGTATTCAAATCTTAGTTAATGAGACTCTTTTTGAAAGTGAATCTAGACCTCATATAGCTGAAGAATTTACTTGGTCATATGGTGATAAGCCATACCACAATGTAGTAATTGAATCTAAAACACTTCCAATAAACATTAATTCTTTGGGGGCGGAATCTGGGTATATTGCTTTTGTAGTTCCTCGAGATAAGATTTCAAATTATGAAAAAGCTCTGAATTTTCGAATCTGCACCAATCGAGGTAGGGCAGTTCAAAAGACATTCTTACTACACGAGGATATCCGAGTATAGATCGATCTTCAATATTAATTATTGATTGTTGACCGATAGGAAGATGTTCCATTTTTAATTTCTCCTTTCTTATGCGGATTTGGTTTCTATTGCTTGCCCTCCCTGTCAGATTATGGTATAATTGATATAATAAAATTGAAAGGAGGGATATCTCAGTGAGTTTTAAAGAAGCTGCGAAAAAAATACTTAATAGTGCGCCTCAATTTAATTTTATAGTAGAAAGAAATAACAAGATGATTGGAAAAATGCAAGGACTTCCAATTGAAAACACCAATTACATTCATGTTATTACATCCAATATAGATATTGAAATTGAAGATTGTCTAATAAACAAGCTCAATCAAAAATTTACAGTAATTAAAACTGAAATTATTGATAAAAAAATATTAAGAATTTACTTTTCAAATTAATCCTGTGTCAATTCTTTAAGCACGCTTAAACTTTTTACATCACCTTGTTGCGCCTTATTCATCAGTTCATCAATATTAAAAGTTGACAAATCCAGAAACGAATCACTAATATCCATTTTTATCTCCAGAATCAAACCTTTATCTTCGGTTCTGGAGATTTTATATTCCAGAATTTTTGACGAATCATTTTTGGCTATATTAATAATGTCATAATCACCCATTTTCTTTAATTCCATATCTACCACCTCCTACGCTGATTTGGTTTATATTGATTCTCTAAACTCTATTACTTATAATATCTCCCGTTTCATATATTGACATTTATTTCCATAAATGGTATAATAATTCTATAATAATATATAATGGAGGTAATGAATAATGAAAGAATCACGTGAAAAATTACTTAAACAAATTTATGACTATGACCAAAATGTCGGCGGTCCTTACCAGTTCGGTACGGACGGGCTCGAAGTCGGAAGCGATATGCTTACCTTAAGACACGATGTAGGATATTTAAAAGATAACGGTTATGTTATTAGCAAAAATCCTATTCTTGGTACATATCGCTTAATGTTGACTGAAAAGGGTGAACAATACGTTGAGAATAACTTATGATTTAGCATTCCTTTTTTTCAACTGCATTCCTCAAATCTGAAAGGATTTCACTGTTCTTTTTAAGTCGATCTTTTACTTTTTGAAGTTCTTGAGATGACAAAATCGCGGTCTTTCTTATTTTAAACAAGAGCTTAAACATTTTTAAAAGTGGTTCTTGCGGAATATCGTCGGACATACTAAAGTACCCATATTCGGTAATAAGTTCGTCAATATAAAGAATGAAATCAACTTCTGCGTATGTTAATTTACGGAAATTTTCACGCAGTTCTTCGTCATTCAAATAGATTTCCTCGACGATTTTATCATCGTCTTCATTAAAGTCTTTTGATTCAGCTCCCTCAACCTTGTTGAGCGGGGCTTTTTCTTTTTCGTTATTCATTTAAAATTCCTCCTTAATTATGATGTGGTGTTGTCTGATTCAAATAGGTAATCAAGTGAAAAATCAGGAAAGAAATTTGATTTTATTAAGAACATTTCACTGCGAGTAAAATCACATTTTTCATGAATCTTATTTGATACAGCTTTTTCACTTCGATTTATATACTTACTTATAGCTTTGCTAGTGATTTTTCTTTTGTACATCTCAGTACGTAAATTTGCTAGCACTTTATTATCTCCTTCACGCTGATTTGGTTTCGTTGCATTATGCAACCGAATTAGGCAAAAAAATATCTTCCAAATTCATTATCTTCAATTTCTAAGAGTAAGCAAAGTTTTTCGGCTTCGTTTAAATCCATTGTTCGGATATTGTTTACTTTTTGATTAAATGTTGGCTGTGCTATTCCCAAGAAAGAAGCTGCTTGAGCTTGAGTTATTTCTTTTTCTCTCATTCTTCCTTTTAACTTATTAGTATTAATCATAATTTTCACCTCTTTTCTTTGTTGCGTTTTGCAACTTAACTGTTATTATAATAACATAGTATTTTTGATTTGTCAATAGCATTTTGCAACTTTTTTTCTGAATTTCAAACAATTCTATTGCAATTTGCAATTTAATATGTTATAATCGATATAAAAGGGAGGGTATAGCTAATGATTGACGTTATTGAAATAGGCAAAAGAATTGAATCAGCTCGTAAGGAGTTGAATTTAACTCAAGAAGAACTAGCCAAAGAGCTAGGGTTAAATAAATCTACCATACAAAGATATGAAACTGGTCAAGTTCAAAGAATAAAACTTCCTGTGATTGCTGCGATGGCAAAAATATTAAATGTAAGCCCTGACTGGTTGTCAAATAAATCAGAAAACAAAAAACAAAATTTACAAACAAACAAAGAATTTTTAAATAAAGATAAAATTCATTTAGAAAAATACAACATGCTTAATGATGATGGCAAAGCAAAACTTAATGAACGCCTTGATGAACTTCTTGAATTACCAAAATATAGAAGATAAATTCACCCCCTCTATATATAAAGACACAGATTGTCGCATTTTGCGGAACTTGTGCGTGCAAATTCTACTATTTGCATAATTTTTATATTCACAATTTGTATTGATTTACTGAAAAATTTCCACATTTACATTTAAAACTTTTAATCAACACCCTATTTCACTCAAAATAATACAAAAATATGCTTTTGGTGAATTTTGTCACATTTTAACAAAATAGTGTTAGGTATTTATTAGATTATGCGAATTGATTTATTTTGTTTGGTATGGTATAATTTTAACATTATATTTATATATCAAGGAGTATTACTATGGAAAAGCCGACCTACTTACACATGATACTTTCATCAGCATTATTAATTTTTGGAATGACTATTGATTCTTGGGTATTTAGGTTTATACTAATTGTTGCTGTCATTATAATGATTGTTTTTCAATTTAAATACGATAAACAGTTATATGATAAATGCCGATTGATAGATGATGCAGAAGTATATAAAAAGGAAGCCGAGAAAATAAAAGAAGATGCAGCAAAATTAAGAGAAGAATATGATAATAAAATACATTCTGTTGACGAAAAAACCAAATCCATCATAGAAGACTGTAAAAAGGAAATTAAAACAATTGCCAATGAAGCTAATAAAAAAGCAGTTAAATTAGATTCTGAAATAAATAAATTACAGGAAGAGTATAATAAATTAAATTGTGAATACATGTATGAAGTTTCTAAATTTATCATTTCAGATAATATTACTTCAGAGGAATATAAAAGTAAATATAACTTATCTGTCTTAAAAGAAAAAGATATAATAAAAGATGCAAGAGCTGTTACTATAGATTTGCACGATAAATTAGAAGGAAAAAAACAAATTGAAAATGATGCA
>CATKAZ010000102.1 GCA_949745795.1 uncultured Oscillospiraceae bacterium
AAAAGATTTTGAAAAAAAGTCTACGCTTTTTGAAAAAAGCTTGGCAAAAACTTTTATACCGAATCTCATTAACTTGATTTTCTTCTTAAAGACTCGCATATCAGCTTTTACGATAATCTTATTTTCTACGCTTTTTGAAAAAAGCTTAGCAAAAACTTTTATGCCGAATCTCATTAACTTGATTTTCTTCTTAAAGGCTCGCATATCAGCTTTTATTAAAATTGAAAAAAGAAAGTAAAAAATAAGTATTTTCAACGATTAAACTGTATTTCAACATAGTTTTCAACAGACTGTTGAAAGTTGTGTTGAATTACAATCCTCATAAAACCAAGCATTTGGAAATAATCCGGAAATAAAATTCCACATCTTTCAAAAATTACAAATTAAACAGCATGTTAAAAGAAAATTGATATTCCACAAAAAAATCCCCAACTTTTCCACTTTCAACACACAATTTATCAACACCCTCAACATCAAATTTTGCTTTAAACATGTCCACATTTTTTCCACACAGCCGTTTCGGAAAACTTTTCCCTTTCAACGGCTCGGTTTTACTGGAATTTTCCTGTATTTCCAACATTTCAACAGCCCCTACTACTACTACTATATATTAAATTAATTTATATTATATTATTGATAAAAAAACTGCGTTTTTTATTTTGAAAAATTTAGCGGTTTGTTTAAAACTTAATTTACATAAATTTTCAAATATAAAATATATTTGAAATTATAAAGCGAAAGGACAAAATATGAAGTTTACCTGTAAAAAAGAAGATATATGCTCTGCTATAAGCAATGTTTCAAAAGCAGTTTCACCTAAATCAACAATTGCAGCTCTGGAAGGAATAAAGCTTCGTCTTGATATGTCTTCTCTGGAGCTTACCGGATATGATCTTGAAATCGGTATTATAACATATATCGAATGTGAATCTTCCGATACGGGAGAGGTGGTTTTAAATTCAAGACTGTTCAGTGAAATTACAAGAAGAATGCCTTCTGATATGATAACGTATGAAATTGACGAAAATCTTAATATGAAAATTTACGGCGGTAATGCCGAATATCAGATATCTGCAATAAGCGCCGAAGAATATCCCGCTTTACCGGAAATAGAAAGAGAAAATCCTATTTTAATTAATCAGGAAACACTTAAAAGTATGATAAATCAAACAAATTACGCTACTTCTCTTAATGACGCCAAGCCTATACTGACAGGAGAACTGTTTGACATTGAAGATTCCGGGATTAACATGGTTGCAATAGACGGTTTCAGACTTGCTATCAGATATGAAAAAATAAACTGTAATGAAAAGCATTATTTTGTTGTACCGTCAAAGGCTCTTCTTGAAGCTTCGAGAATTCTCAAGGAAGATGCGGAAAATGAATGTGAAATTTTTGTAAATTCAAAGCATATACTTTTTGATATAAATGGGTACAGAATCTTTACCAGACTTCTTGAAGGAGAATTTCATAATTATAAAAACAGCGTACCTAAAGAATTTAAAACAGAAGTTATTGTAAATACCAGTGATATTGTTCACTGTTTGGAAAGATGCTCGCTTTTGCTTAATGAAAAAAATAAAGCACCCGTAAAATGCTCCTTTGGGAACGGTGAAATTAAAATAAACTGCAAAACAGGTATAGGCAGACTTGATGACAGTATTGAAGCTGAAATTGACGGCGAAAGCGTTCTTATAGGCTTTAATAATAAATATTTACTTGACGCTTTAAAAGCGGCTGATACAGATAAAGTCAGAATTCAAATGACAGGTTCAAACAGAGCAGTGAAAATCCTGCCGTTTCAGGGAGACAGTTTTACCTTTATTGTTATGCCTGTGCAAATAAAAGGCTGATAAAACTTTCTGAAAGGAAGATTTACGAGTATTCAAAGCTGCTTTGCGAGTATTTAGTAGGAAAATCAAATTGATGATGAAAGGCATAAAAGTTTTTGCCAAGCTTTTTTCAAAAAGCGAAGAAAATAGGATTTTTGTAAAAGCAGCTTTGCGAGTTTTTAGTAGGAAAATAAAATTGATGAAAAACGGCATAAAAGTTTTTGCCAAGCTTTTTTCAAAAAGCGAAGAAAATAGGAT
>CATKAZ010000103.1 GCA_949745795.1 uncultured Oscillospiraceae bacterium
ACGCAGTTTACGGAGTACTTTAATATTATTTTATATCATTTTGTAATTTAGCGGCAGTAAGGGTATTTTGCATAAGCATGGCAATTGTCATAGGACCTACCCCTCCGGGAACAGGAGTAATAAATGAAGCTTTCTTTTCTACTTCATTAAAATCAACATCTCCGCACAGCTTACCGTTATCCAATCTATTCATGCCAACGTCAATCACCACTGCGCCTTCCTTCACCATATCAGCTGTAACAAAATTTGCTCTTCCAACTGCTGCAACAAGTATATCCGCATTTTTACAAATCTCTGTCAGATTCTGAGTTTTAGAATGACAGATAGTAACAGTTCCGCTTCTATGTAAAAGAAGCATAGACATAGGCTTTCCGACAATATTACTTCTGCCGATTACAACACAGTTTTTACCTGAAACTTCAACTCCTGTACTGTCAATTAATTCCATTACTCCTGCCGGAGTACAAGGAAGAAATGCAAATTCTCCGATCATTATCTTTCCAACATTAAACGGATGGAAAGCGTCAACATCTTTTTCAGGTCTGATAGCATTAATAATCGCATTCTCGTCAATTTGCTTCGGCAATGGAAGCTGACATAAAATTCCGTTAACTTTAGGATCATTATTTAATTTTTCTACCAGTTCCAAAAGCTCCTGCTGAGTAGTTTCCTCTGGCAGCGCATATTCATAAGAATTAAATCCCACTTCCGCACATGCCTTTTTCTTAGAATTAACATACACTCTGGACGCAGGATCATTTCCTACAATTACAACTGCCAATCCCGGAGTAATTCCGTTTTTTTCAAGCAACTCTTCTGTTTGATTTTTAACTCTCAATTTAACAGCCGCCGAAACTTCTTTTCCGTTAATTAATTTTGCCATTAGTCTTCCTCCGATTCAACTTTCTTTTCTTTGACTTCATTAGATTCAGTATTCTGTTCTATGTTCAAGTCATTTGGGTTTTCAATTATATCAGATTTATTAAAACATGATTTTTTATTTTTTGGTTTTGATGTACTATCTAAATATATACCGCTTTTCTGTCTAAGAATGCTTCTCGATTCTTCGGTTTTATAATATAGTTGATAATCATCACCCATACGTTTTACCTTTGATCCGAAAACAATCAGCAGTATAACAGATGCAACAACACAAAGAGCCGACAAAATTTGAGAAATTCTTAAATTACCCAACATAAGACTGTCCGTACGAAGTCCTTCAATAAAAAATCTTCCCAAACCATACCAACCAATATACATTAGAAAAATTTGTCCGTCATATTTTCTAAACTTTGCGGCAAAAATTGCTAAAATAACAAATCCCAAGATGCACCAAAATGACTCATACAAAAAACACGGATGGACAGGCTTTGCCGGATCAACTACAGTATCTGAACCGGTTGTAAGATTATCATAATTATTAATAATAAACCGTTGAATTTTTCCGCCGTTCATGCCGAAAATACTGTCTGTATTGCATCCAAACGCTTCCTGATTTATAAAGTTTCCCCATCGTCCGACACCCTGACCAATAAGAAAACCGACGCCTGCAATATCAAGCAAAGGCAAAAGCCTTACCTTACGTATCTTAGCAACAATACCCCCAACTAAAATAGCTCCTATAATACCGCCATAAATAGCAAGTCCGCCGTTTCTCGTATTTAATATTGCTCTCCAATCACCGTCATAGGTGTCCCAAGCCAATACAACATAATATATTCTTGCCCCAATCAAACCTCCTAAGATTCCGCCTATTACTGCGTCAATTGCACGATTAGGATCAAGTCCATATTTTCTCATCCGAGTTAAACCATAAATTATTGCAATAATTATACCTAAAATAATAAAAATACTATACCATTTAATCTCAAATCCAAATATAGTAAATGCTGTATCATTAATTCTAAATTCCAGACCAAGTTTAGGAAATACTATCTGATCCCGATCAAGAAGTGAAGCTGCAGTCATATTATCCCCTCCTATCATACAATCACCGAAATTGTTAGATTTTTTGTATCAAATCTTTCATTTAAAGTTTTCTGAACATCGTCATAAGTCATCTTAGAAAGCGCTTTAATTGAATCATAAGGTTCAACGCCTGACATAAATGCAGAAATCAAATTCCCGGCAACTGCTTCAGCATTGTTGCTTTCCATTATCATTCCGCCATAAGTGGATTTCTTTATACTTTCATACAATGATTTATCCAATCCCTCTGCTTTTACCCTTTCAATTTCATCTACCAGACGTGACAGCAAAAGCTTCGGATCAGAAGACTCGCCGCTGAAAATAAGAGTAAAGAATCCGTCTCCGTCAAAAACTTCAAACCCAAAAGTCGAGTTAATAAGACCTTCATCAATCAAACTTTTATAAAGCGGTGCGGAAGGATCCGAAATAATGCTTCCTGCAATATAGCATTCCATATTTGCTTTTAATCTTTCATATCCTGAAAGAGGACGGCATTTTATTCCTATACTAAATATCGGAGAACCTACCGGAAGATGCTCACTCACCTCAGGTTTAACTATTTCATAAGGTTCTTCAGGAAAAACCGTTTCAAGTTCAATATTTTCACAGGATTTCAGCAATTCGTTGGCCACCGTAATTACATCATCTGTTTTAACGTTGCCTGCCAACACCAATACCATATTATGCAAATTATAGAAAGTATTATAGCATTTATACAGCAATTCCGCATCAATTTTTGCAATACTTTCAATAGTTCCGGCAATGTCAATTCTTACAGGATGACAATGATACATGCCCTGAAGCATATTGAAAAGGACTTTCCATCCGGGATTATCATTGCACATTTTAATTTCCTGACCGATTATCCCTTGTTCCTTATCCACAGTTTCCTGAGTGAAGTAGGGATTCTGTACAAAATTCAGCAGGATTTTTAGTGATTCAAGATAGTTATCAGAACAGCTATACAAATAACAGGTTCTGTCAAAGGAAGTATACGCATTTGCATTAGCACCTGTTTTGGCATACTGTGCAAAAGCGTCACAATCCTCATTTTCAAACAGCTTATGCTCAAGAAAATGCGCAATACCTTCCGGAACAACAGTGTATTCCTTGTCCGCTTTTGTTTTAAACATTGTATTAATAGAGCCGTATTTTGTACCGAATAAAGCTTCTGTTGTACTGAAACCGTTCATTTCGCATATATAAATATCCAGTCCGGAGGGGTGCTTTATATAATTACACTTGTCCCCGGTCTGACTACAGAATATTTCCTGAATTTCCATTAATTTTATTCTCCCTTCATTACATATATAGTATCAAGCTTTAATGATTCTGCCGCAGCAATTATTTGTTCTTTTGTAACAGCCTTATATCTTTCTATAGATTCAGACGGACTTAATACTTCGTTATTTATAAAACAGCCGTAATACCAGTTAATATATGATGACGGGGTATCCCCAACACTCTTAAGAGAATTTATTATACTTAATATAGAATTATTTATATCCTCCTCTGAGAAATTCCCTTTTCTTATCTCCTCCAGCTGATTTAAAATTTCATTTTCGGTTTTTTTAATATTTTCCTCTTCAATACCGCAGTCTACAAAAACTGTTCCCTTAAACTGATTGTATCCTGCGGCACAGTAATAACAAAGACTGAGCTTTTCTCTAACATTCAAGAAAAGTTTTGAAAAAGGAGTTCCGCCGAAAACGGTATTCATAAGCTTCATTGCATATCCGTCTTTGTTATCGGATTTAAATGCCATAACCATTTTGCATTGATTAACATCAAGCTTTTCTTCATGGCGGTATACTTCTTTTTTCACAGGACTAAAATTAATAAAGTTTATCTTATCAGTATTTCTGTTTATTAAAGAAAAGGCTTTTGAAATTTTTTCTTCAATATCATTATTTTCTTCAGGACCTACAAAATATATTTCAATCTGTGAATCTGAAAGAAGCTTTTGATAGGCTTTATAAGCCTGAGCAGAAGTTACTGACTGAGCTTTCTCCTTAGTACCGTAAGAAGAATTCTCACTGTTTTCTCCTTTAAAAGTAAAATATTGAGTCTGACGAACAGCATATCCTCTTTTATTATTAATTTCAGCTTCAATAGAATCCAATAGATCCTTTTTTCTGAATTCAAAAGGTTCTTTGCCAAATTCTCCATTTTGAGCATTAGGAGAAAATACACAATCAAGTAAAATTCCCAACACTTCTCCGCTTATATCCTCACCTTCAAGAGCATATCTGTTATGAATAGATGTAACTCCAATACAAAGCTTCTGAAAATCTCCCTGCTTCACTATGTCAACATTTATATTTGCTCCGTAAAGGGAATTTAATTTAGCGGTAATTTCACTGATATTTTTGTACCTGCTGTTTGATGATCCCATTATACCTATTGCAAGTGCATTGGCAGACGCTGTTTCCTCAAGCAAATCTGTAATAAACATAATTTGAACTTTATTCGTTTTAAATTTCGGATCGATTATAGTTGAATATCCAATTCCGTCAGCTATAACCTTTCTGGAATAATTTGCCATAATATTTCTCCTTTATATTTTATTATACCTTTACGATTATATCATATATTCTTTAATATTTCCAGTAAAATAACAAATTAAAATATTCTTATTTCTATTTTTTTGTAAAAAGAATATATTAACGCTGTTTTAACAGGTTTTTTTTCCATTTTTTCCAAGGCTTTTTTATAAAGATAAATTTGTCCTTTATATTTTTCAGCAAAATTTTTAATATTATTAATTTTATCTGTTTTATAATCTACCAGTACAAATCCGTCCTCATTTTCAATTATCATATCAATAATACCGTTTAGCATTCCGTCCGTACCTTTATATTTATCACCAAACTCATTTTCAAGCTCAAGATCATTTATTGAGATCAAAAATTTTTTTTCACGTATTATTTTATATGAATTTTTAATCATTTTATAAATTTCAGAATGTAAAAAAGCGTCTATATCTTCATAATGAATTGATTCACTTTGTTTTTGTGAAATGTAGCCAAAATCAAGCATTCGTTTTTTTTCTTTTTCAAAATCATTTTCCAGATTTCGGAAATCCGTAAATTGTAAAAAGCGGTGAAGAGCAGTTCCCTTTTCAGCAGCAGTCAATTCACTTGATTCTGCCATAAACACAGGTCTGCTAAGTGTAAAATTAACACTGTCATCATTCTTAGAAACATCAGATACCGAAAGCTTTGAATTCAGTTCAGCTAATGTGAGATCATATTTAAAATCAAAGTATCCGCGAAGCTTTTTTATAGTTTCATTATCTACTGTATTAACCTCAATTTCTTCAGAATTTTTAATATCCTCATCGTTATCATTTGGTTTTACATTTTCATAGCTTATCGCAAAATCATCATTATTTACAAAGCTTTCATATACACCGAATATTTCTCTTAAATATCCTGAGTTTCTGTGAGACAGCAAGGTCATTAAGATCCAATCACCCATTGATTTAGCCGAAGATACAAGAGACGAAGTAATCCCCTGATTTATATAAATATCTGCCGCATATTCCTGTGCCTTGTCAGCTTCACTTTCTGACTTGTTAACAGTAATAAACAATCTTTCCTTTGCCCTAGTTAAAGCAACATATAAAAGACGCATTTCTTCACTGAGCATTTTATTTTGGTTATAACTGCATATATACTCATAAGGTATAGTTGTAAATTTTTCGTACTTTTTCTTATTCTGAAGCTTAAAACCGATTCCGCAGTCATATGAAAACTGAAAAGGCTTAAGCTTGTCCTGTATACTGAATTTAGTAGACGTCTCAGCAATAAAAACGAAAGGAAATTCAAGACCTTTAGACTTATGCATAGTCTTTATACACACAGCATTTTGTGATGATGCCGAAACATTTCCGCTTCTGAAATCCCCTTTTGATTCCATTATATTGTCTATATACCTTATAAATCCCGAAAGACCGTTTCCGGAATTTAATTCATATGAATTAGCATATTCAAGCAGCATTCTTAAATTAGCTTTTTTCTTTTCACTGTCCTTATAAAGCTGAATAACAGATGTAAAGTCGGTACTGTCATAAATTTTCTGAATAAGCTCAGGAAGCGTATAAAAAGAAGAGAGCAATCTCAATTCATTTATTATATCATACAAAAGCTTTAATTTCGTATAAATAATATCATCCTTAGAAAAAATCGGTTTATCATTTTCAATTCCCAGTGCAACATAAAGATTTGTGTAGATATTATGCTCTTTGTTGATCAGGCGTATTTCAGTCAGTTCATCCGCACTGAACATAAACATAGGAGAAAGCATAACAGACGCTATAGGTATATCTGACAGAGGATTATCCACAACTCTTAATAGATTCAATAGTACCGACACTTCTCTTGATTTCAGATAACCTGAAACCTCCTCGCAATTTACAGTTATACCGTTTTTTTCAAGTTCTCTTGCATACACAGGGATTTTCTTCCTGTTTCGCAATAAAATACAAAAATCTCTCATTTCACAAGGTCTTGACGATCTGCCGTTATCCTTGTTTACGGTAACTTTTTCGTTAAGCATTCTGCGTATTTTTTCGGCAACGCATACAGCTTCTATATCTTCAAAATTATCGTCGGATTTATCTATCAGCATTATATGAGTATCACGGTTATTCTCATAAAATTCCGCACCCTTTACAAGGTATTCTTCCTCATTATAATCAATATCTCCGACATTTTCAGTCATTATATTTTTAAACACATAATTTACAAAATTAATAACCTGTTCTGAGCTTCTGAAATTTTTATTTAATTTTATATAAGAATTTCTTTTATCACTTTCCTTATACGGAATCGCATTGTTAACTGCATTTATAAAGTTATCCGGATTGGCAAGTCTGAACCGATAAATAGATTGTTTCACATCACCTACAAAAAACAAATTGTTGCCATATGCTTTAGCACTTCCCTTTTGCGAAAGCAATCTGAAAATCATATCCTGACGGTTATTGGAATCCTGAAACTCGTCAATCATAATTATCTGATAATAATCAGAAAGTTCTTCGGCAAGCTTTGTTCTTGTGATTTTTCCGTCCTCACTGCACTCTGCCAAAAGATTTAATACTATCTGTTCCGCATCATCAAATCCAATAGCATTTTTACTTTCTTTAGTCTTATAAAGATTCTCAGAAAACTGAATAATTATCCGTGAAAGTGCGGACATAACTTCCTTATGACGCTTAATATCATCATGGGCGTTTACCAGCATTCCACGTTTGTCAGCCATTGATTTAACTGTTTCTTTCACAGAATCCCTTATTTTTTTAATAGACTGTCTTTCTTCAGGGTATGCATAATTTTTTCCGGCCGTTGGAAAATTTTTATATTTCACATTTGAAAGCCAAGTTGAAAACTCATTAAAATCATCTGTTTTCAAAATCAATATTGCTTTATTTAAAATATTAATATCATCATTAATAAGTGTTATTAATTTATCATCTGAAATATCCGAAGCTTTTTTATATGCCGTATCCAGCTTTTTACTGCAAACAGCCAATGTACCTTTCAACCCTTTTATATATTCCCGCAAATACATATTACTGTCATACCGATTATTTAGCTTGCTTAGCCAATTTTCAAAGAACGGTATAGAAGAAACACTGCTGTATAAATCAAGAATCATTCGACACAATGGCGCATCACTGTTTCCGCAAAAATTATCATTGAGCATTTCCATAATTTCCGGATCTTTTTCATAATAACTGTCAATCAAATCCCTAAGTACGCTGTCCTTTAGTATATTTTCTTCAGTTTCATCTATGATACGAAAGTCTGAAGCCAGAGAAAGCATACTAATATTATCTCTTATCAATTCAAAGCAAAAAGAATGTATAGTAGAAATCGCAGCATTGCCAAGCATCGCATGTTGTCTGGAAATCCATTTATCAGACGGTCTCTGCTCCATAAGCTCCGCAAGGGATATGGACAACCTCTGTTTCATTTCCGCAGCGGCGTCATTAGTAAATGTTACAACTATAATCTTTTCAATGGGTACGGGATTCTCACGATCCGCAATTATTCTTATCAGACGCTCTACCAAAACGGAAGTTTTTCCGCTTCCGGCAGCCGCAGATACTATTACCGAACGCTCCCTGACATTAATAGCGTCCATCTGCTCCGCTGTCCATTTTCGCATAAATTTTCACTTTCCTTTTTATATCTTTCAAATAAATGTATTTATATTATAACATAACATGTAAAATAATTCAAACAGTAAATAAAAAAGAACCTCATTATTGAAGTTCTTTGTAAATTTTATTTAAAAATCCTAAAAGCTTCCTTCACGTCTGATACTCCGATTAATTTTATACCATAATCCTGACTATTAAGAGAATTTAAAGACTGTGCGGGAATCAGGCATTGTTCAAATCCCATTCTTTCTGCTTCCTTAATACGCTGAATAATATTTGATACTGCACGGACTTCTCCCCCAAGACCTATCTCACCGAATGCAATAGTACTTTCATTTATCGGTTTATCAAAAAGACTTGAGTAAAGACAAAGAGCTACTGCTAAATCCCCGGCAGTTTCATTAATACTGAATCCGCCTACAACGTTCAGATACACATCAAGAGAGCCGAAAAACATTCCCGCACGCTTTTCCAACACTGCTATGATAATTGCCATGCGGTTAAAATCAAATCCTTTTGACATTCTTCTGGGAGCTGAAAAGCCGCTTTTTGTTGCCAATACCTGTATTTCCGCAAGAATAGGTCTTAACCCCTCCATAGTACAGGTCACGCATGTTCCCGAAACATTTTCGGGTCTTCCCGAAAGGAGCATCTGCGACGGGTTTTCTACTTCCTCAAGTCCCTTGTCATACATTTCAAAAACGCCGATTTCATTTGTAGAACCATATCTGTTCTTAATAGTTCTCAGCATACGGCATGTAAGATTTCGTTCCCCTTCAAAATATAAAACAGCGTCAACAATATGTTCCATAACCTTAGGACCGGCAATAGCACCGTCTTTATTTACATGTCCTACAATAATTATAGGAATTTCCAGACTTTTAGCCGTATGCATAAATAAGTTAGTACATTCCCTCACCTGCGTAAGACTTCCCGGACTGGATGTAACTTGAGATATATTCATAGTCTGAATAGAATCAATAATTACAATATCAGGTTCACTGGCAGAAATAGTATCACATATTGCCTCAGCGTCAGTTACTGTCAATATGTAAAGACTTTCCGTGTCCACGCCGAGTCTTTGAGCCCTTACTTTTATCTGCCTTGCAGATTCCTCACCGGAAACATATAGTATAGAATAATTTTCACCCAAGTACTGACATATCTGAAGCAAAAGAGTACTTTTTCCTATACCCGGAGCACCGCCCAGAAGTACTATAGAACCCTTGACTAATCCGCCGCCTAAAACACGGTCAAATTCTCCTATTCCCGTTTTATATCTGACATCTGCATCAACGTCTATTTCTGAAAGCTCAAGTATTTTATCAGTAAGATCAGCTGTCTTTTTTGAAGAGGAAGTTTTTGAAGAAGTTATTTGCTCAATCTCTTCAAAGCTGTTCCAAGAACCGCAGTCCGGACATCTTCCGTTCCATTTTCCCGACTGATAACCGCATTGATTACACTCAAATACAATTTTGGATTTTGCCATTTTAACGTCCTTTCAAAGTTTATTTTTTCAACAGATACTCATTTATTGCCGCAAAAACACTGAAAGCGACTTTATTTTGATATTCTTCATTTTTCAGATTTTCGGCATCATCAGGATTTGAAAGAAATCCGCATTCCACCATTACAGTAGGATTGTTGCAGAAGTAGCAGAGAAACAGTTCTTTGCCGCACTGCTTTATTTCTCTGTCGTTGTCTGGCTGAATATATTCAACAAATTTATCCTGTATCGCCTGTGCAATATACTTGCTTTGCGAATTGGTTTCAGAATAAAACATCTGTCCGCCTTTATATTTCGGATCGGTAAACTGATTCTGATGAATTGAAATACAAATAGCATTGGGATATTTGTTAAACAAGGCTAATCTGTTATCCATATCTGAGCTTTTCTGATTTGCAATACCCTCCACTCCATCATCATGTATAGAACGGTCCGTATCTCTTGTTACCTCAACATCATATCCATATAGTTCAAACATATCCCGCAAACTAAGTAAAATATTCAGATTGATTCCCTTTTCCGGTACTCCGTCTGCTGAAGAACAGCCTCCGTCCATTCCTCCGTGACCGGCATCGAGTATAATAATCGGTTTACCGTCTTTAGCAGCGCCGATTGTTGCAATAGTTTTTTGCTGAGATTTATTTATGTAATATGCAGACGCTCCTCCTGCCAAAACCAGTGCAGAAGCCACACATACCAGTCTTCTGACAATTTTCTTATTTATCTTTTTCATAAGCACACCTCTTGCAGTAAATTTTGCCGCATATGCGACTTGTCTTATTAATGCTTATGAAATATTTCCGGTAAATATACCGATAAAATAATATATAAACCGTTGATTACAGAATTTTTTCCATTCCTATTTTCTGCGGCTTTAAACCGCATCTTTCATAGAACTTTACAGCACGTTCATTGCATGTCCAAACATTAAGCGTAACATTATAGCAGCCGATTTTTTCAGCATACTCAACAACAGCATTATATACTTTTTCTCCGATGTTATTTCCTCTGATTTTTTCATCTACGCACAAATCATCAAGATACAATGTTTTTATATCAGTCAATACAGAATCTCCAACACTTTCACTTATAATACATAACGCATATCCCAAAACATTATTGTTTTCATCAACAGCTACCAAAACAGGTCTGTTCTCGTCATTAATTATTTCTTCAAGCTGTTCCGGAGAATATTTCTTACCGTCTTTTCTGAATAAATCCGGTCTGCCCTCATGATGTACATTACATATCTGCAAAAGGAGATTGCTTATCCCTTCTATATCACCCTTCTGAGCCATTCGTATCTGCATTTATATAACCTCCGATTATTTTATAGCTTCCCATTCGGCTTCTTTAAATCCTACCAGTACAATATCATCATTAACCAATATAGGCCGCTTCACAAGCATACCGTCAGTTGCAAGCAGTTTTAATTGTTCATCTTCCGTCATTTCAGACAGCTTATCCTTTAAATTCATTGATCTGTAAATAAGACCGCTAGTATTAAAAAATCTTTTCAAAGGCAATCCGCTTTTTTTATACCACTCAACAAGCTCATCATACGATGGATTGTTTTCCTTAATATCCCTTATTTCATAGCTTATATTATTATCATCAAGCCATTTCATAGCCTTTTTGCATGTAGTACATTTAGGATAGCAAACATAAATCATTTTATTTTTCTCCTTTCAGTCATGACGTTCGTCCGTATTATCATACATTTCGCAGAATCTTCCGGCAAATGACGGTTCTTCTCCTGCCGTATAAAGATGTGAAATATCACCAAATGAAAGCATTCTGAAATATGCCGTACCCTTTCGGCGTTCTTCTGTTGCAAGAGTAGTAACAGAAGTCGGCAAAGCACAGGTTCCATGCCATAATAACATTGGAGATATACCCAACAGATGCCCCAGCATAACGCATTCCACTCCAAAGTGACAAAACAGCGCTATAGTATCACAATTCGGACTAACTGCCCTGTAGCAGTTTCCGTTTCTCTCATATCCGTTAGCTGCAATAATTTCATCAAGTCCCCTGTAAACACGTTCCGCCTCACTGATTACATTCCCCTCCGTCATTACAGGGGTTGTGTGCCACAAATCCCGACGGTAATATTTTTCTTCAACAGTCCATTCAGCAGGAAGCCAGTCCCAAGTTACTTTTCTGTTTCCGTCTGAACCGATAATCGGAGCTTCAAATTCTCTGAGCCATTTGCATTCTTCCGCTTTACGGTTCATCGCCTTTAGTGTATAATCTGCCGTTGCTTTGGCTCTTCCAAGAGGAGAAACGTAAAACTTTTTAATGTCCGTTTTTGATATTCTTTCAGATAAAAGCTTCGCCTCTGTTTTTCCTTTTTCAGTCAATGAATCAATAGTGTAATCAGGATCGCCGTGTCTTATTATAAGTATCTTCATTTGTTTTCCCTCACATATCTCAATTAAAAAATCCTGCTATTTTAATATTTTTATCTTCTGCAAAGGTTGAAGCATTATACAGAAAAAGCGTTTGTTCATAATCGTCAGGATTTACAAAATCGCTTACAGAGGTTTTTACATATCTGAGATCAATAACCGCAATTTCCGAATAATGCTGGGTAAGAAACGGTATAAACGAATTTGCATAAGAATCTTTTATAATAAGGATTTTTTTGTCGTTATCAACATTTGTTTTAATATTGGTATACGCTCTGTTTTCACCAAGAAAAACACAGTACTTATCCTTTTTTTCAAGGTAATCCATAAAATAAATACTGTCATAATGGGTTTCGGAAACGCCGTCATTACAAATCACATCAGTAACCTCAGTACCGTTTTTACAGTTGAAAACATCAATAACATCAGCCGCCGTTTTATTGTAAAGACACTTTGAATAAAACGTTCCTCTGAAATCACTGCTGTAACATTCTTTAGAAAATTCTTCGATAGGTACCGGCTTTTGACCTAGCAATTCAATTGCTTTCACATATGCGCAGTATGCGCCGTAGCTTGTCCAATGATGATCATTTCTGTAATAAATATAACTATTCTTTTCACACACCATTGTATTAAAAACATCAATAACATTTACATTTTCTGAAAAACCCGAACAGGTTTCAGCAATAAACTTTCCTTGATCAAGCTGCGGAGCAAATTCAGGAAGTAATTCGGAGTAAATTCCCGCCGACGTAGGAGCAATCATAGCAAATATATCTGTATTGTAATTCTCTGCAAAATCGTTTATTGCCCGTACTGATTTTATAACTTCTTCATAATCAGGCTCATGAAGCTTTTCTATAAGCATGCTATCGGTTATATAAATCCCGTTTATGATATCCTTTCCCGAAATTCTGTCAAGACTCATTTTAGCCTGCACCCATTTCAATCTATCCGGAAAATGGTCTGAAAGATATTTTTCAAGATCATGCATATAGCTTTTATCTGAAACGGCTGACGCATTAAGCTTTGGAATTTTAGCCAGCATTCTGTTTTCTTCAGCTGAATAACTGCTTTTTTTGGAAAATATAAAAACTATAGGCATGATAACAGTCATAGCTGCAAATAAAATTGCTGATAAAAATTTTTGTATACTGCTCATTTTTATATCCTCCTAAAATCTGAAATACAAAAACGGATTATAACTGGCATCGGCAAGATAAGCTGTACAAATCAACATTACCGCTATTTGAATAAAAGGTACAGCAGAATTTATAATTTTTGAAGCAACCGTACTCTGCTTTAATCTTTTCAGTATTTTTCCAAATAATCCTCCGCAGCATAAAATACAGAATATAAAAATAATCCCATAGTTTTTCAGCTGAAACAATGCAAATGAATCTGCAATATTTCCATTCCCATAAAACATAGCTTTATAATATTGAAGCGATTCGGTAAGATTATTTGTATCAAATAACACCCATCCCAAAACTACAAGAATAAAAGTATAAATAATACTAATCACCGGATTTGCTTTCTCAAGATATTTTCCTAAAAACAGTTTTTCAGCTATAATTATAACTCCGAAATAAAGTCCCCATAAAATAAAATTCCAACTTGCCCCATGCCATAAGCCTGTTAATCCCCAGACAATCAATAGGTTTCTCAAAGTTTTATATTTGCCTTTTCGGTTACCGCCTAGAGGTATGTAAACATATGAGCGAAACCATGAACCTAAAGTAATATGCCATCTTCTCCAAAATTCGGAAATACTTCGGGAAATATACGGGTGACGAAAGTTTTCAGGAAAATTAAAACCAAGCATTTTTCCAAGTCCAACAGCCATATCAGAATAACCTGAAAAGTCGTAATATATCTGGAACGTAAACGCTAAAATTCCAATCCACGCTGTCAATACCGAAATTTCCGAATAATCCATGCCTTTAATTTCAGTCCAAAGCAAGCCTATATTATTGGCAAGCAAAACCTTTTTAGCAAGTCCCTTTATGAAAATTCCTGCACCTTCACCCAGAAGATATATGTTAATTTTTCTAAAGTTAATTTCATTTTGAACATCCTCATACCTTACAATAGGTCCTGCAACAATCTGAGGAAACAATGTAACATAAGCCGCATAATTTATAAAATTCTTCTGTACTTTAATTTTTCTCATGTACATATCTATCGTATAAGATATACTCTGGAAGGTATAAAAGGATATACCTACCGGAAGCGGAAGCTTTTTTAATTCTATGCCGAAAATTCCAGCAAAAAAGCTGCTGTACTTAAAAGTAAATAAAATTCCAAGATTAATTATCAGCGACGAAACCAATGCCAGGGTACGTATTTTTTGCGAGGCATCAAACCTGTCTATTATCCTTCCGGCAGTATAATCAACCAAGGTTGTCAGCAGCATCAGAAAAACATAAATCGGTTCGCCCCATGCATAAAAAAATAATCCGGAAATTAAAAGGACTATATTTTTAATTTTATTCGGAGAAATATAATAAATAATCAACATACACGGAAGAAAAAAATAAAGAAATATAATACTTGAAAAAACCATCTATTTCCCTCCGCCAATTATATTTGTCATTATATTTTCCAGCTGACAGCAGTCCATCATAGTATTTAAAACTTCAAGCATAGAATTAGCCGTCAGTAATGATGGCAAGTTTAAATACTCAAGAAGACGTTTTCGTAACACTGCACTGTTTTTGCCGCCCGAAAGACCCATCAAATACAAATCCGTCTTAGTAATTTTCCGAGAATCGTCTTTTTCGCACTCAGCAGTCAAAATTCCGGCCTTTTCAAAAGCATTAAGTATTATACTTTTCTCTACACCTTCAACACCCAGCTTTCCCTCCGCAGACGGTTTAACTTTTCTCTTTTCCTTTCCCATAATATCAGGTATGTAAACATTATATATTTTACCGTTTCTTACTGCCCCCTTAATATGATTTCTTATTGCAAAACCTGCCTTGTCCGAATCAGTAAGAATGACAATACCTGTATTCATTGCATAAAATCTTATAAGCTCCAGCTTTTCACGGTCTGTAAAAATTCCGAAGCCATTGGTCACTATTATTACAGCGTCAATAAAAGAAGAAATTTTAATTTTATCATATTTCCCCTCTACAATTATTGCCTGTTCAATCTTTATCATCTCAACACATCCTATTTATCTTCTCGCTGCTATAAGCATTTCCGTCAAAGCTTTCTCAAGAATAATCTTATGAGACGCCGAAGACTGCTTAAGCTTTTTGTCTGTATCACGCAGTATACTAATGCAGCTGCGTATATTTTCAAGTGAAATTTTACGGCAATCCCTATAAGCATTATTTACCGCAAATTCTCTTCCTTTATATTTAAAATCATTTATTATATCATTCTGCCGCTTGTCTACAGTCATTGCCGCTCTTGCACGGTATAGATCAAGAAATGCCATAGATATTGCCGACAGTACTGCTACAGGCTCATTTCGTTTATCCAGCAGATCATTCAGAAGAAAAAAAGCCTGTCCGGCGTTCATCGAAACTACTGCTTTAGCAAGTTTAAACGAATCTGTCTCAATTTGTCCGGATACCAAAGAGTCAATGTCTTCCATTCTGATTTCTTCATTTTCTCTGTATGCGCATAGCTTTTCAAGCTCATTATGAATCTGCATTGAGTCAAGGAGACAATATTCCGCCAACTTTTCAGCATTTCGTTTTGAGATCGTACAACCGCTTTTCTGAACTGTATCCGTAATCGTCTTTATCATTACAGGCATTGTTTTTAAACCGCATTCACAAACCATTCCCTTTTTAACGATACAATCGACTAATTTTTTATTTTTTCCCGTTAAAAATCTTTTACCGTTTTTTACGTCAAACCCCGTAATATTTATTATCAAAACTGTATAATCCGGAATGTTTTCCACTGAGTCAGTAAGCTGATTAAGCTTATCCGTACTAAGCTCTTCTGCATTCAGATCATTAACGAGTATAACATTGTATTCTGTAAACATAGGATTAATTTCCATAATGTCCAGCAAATTACTTATATCAATATTTTTTCCTTCTATTTTAGTACAGTTATTACTATGATTTTTACCTAGAGTTTTTTTCAGAATAGCCTTAGTTATGCCTTCAACAGTAAGAATATCTTTGCCGTAAATATAATAAACATTGCTAAATTCACCTGTTTTAAGTCTTTTTAAAATATCAGCAGAATTTATTTCTGGCATATCATAATCCTCCAATTGAAAATTCGCCGTTATTATCGGCTTTAATAATAACATTTGTTTTACATACCGCATTGATTTTATTTTCTTCATTTTCATATTTCGGAATTATAAGAGTTTTACATTCCGGAGGCTCAAACAAATTATCATATTCGGCAAAAATATCTGCATAATCGGTGTTTTTACAATTATCACATATAAATGAAAATTCACCGTAATTTATTTTTATTTCCGTATTAGAAATGTTTATTAAATATTCTTCATACTTCAAAGTTATATTTTTATAATCCGTAAATTCAGGCAGTATACCGCACACTTTCATATCTTGTCTTATACATGTTTCTGCGGGAATAAAAATTCTGCCCACTTCCAACAAAGAAAAATTGTTGTTATAGGACGGCATAGTACTGTACGGCGACTTCTTAATCATTATATTATTAACATTTGTTATGTTGCTATCACTAAGATAATTTTTAACATAACTTACATTATCCTTCTTACCGGAAATATCAATAATATCCGCTGAAAACTTATGTGCAACAACGATAACATCAATTTCATCTTTTCCTAATACAGCTATTTTAAGATCGTTTCTGCTTAAAAAATTAAGTACAGATACACTTGTACAAAAAATCACCATTGATGTAATGACTGCAATAATTTCGGTTTTATGATTTTTAAATATAAAAAACGTTAATACACAGAAAATTAACAAAATACCTGCAATAATCTTAGCATTTCTATCAAAACTCATATATGTAAACTTATGCTGACCTATAAATCTTACTGCTTTCAGTTCAACATGACACAATAATCCGGCGATTTTTATTATTAAAACAGGTTTTAAAAAAATAGTCAGCGAAGCTATTAACGCCAAAAACAATGCCGCCATACAAATCGGAGTAAGAAAAATATTAGCTAACGGCGAAAAGAACGAACCCTCCCCAAAGCACATAACCGTAACCGGAAAAATAACTACGGATACACAAAACATGTAAGTTGCTTTTTTAATATTTCTCTGACAAAAATTTTGATTTTTCATTTTGTCCGTCATGTACGGCGCAAATACTCCCGCACCGAAAGCGCCTGTCAAAGACAAAATCAATGACGGATTTCTTATAGAAAAAGGACAACCGACAGTCAATATAATAAGTGAAATAAATAATGAATTTAAAGTATCCGAATACCTAAAAAACAACGGAGCTGCATACACAAGAGTCATCATAAAAGCCGCTCTCATAACCGACAGGGATAGTCCGCTGCAAACCGCAAACAGCAGCATAACCATCTCAAGCAAAATAAATTTGCTTATTCTGCCCAATTTCAATTTATTAAATATAAATGAAAAAATACCGCAGAATAATACAAGATGAAGACCTGATACAGCCATAACATGACCTATTCCCGTTCTGAAAAATAATTCGTTGTCATCTTCAGATATCTTAGATTTATCGCCGAAAAGCATACCTGTCAGCATAGCGCTTTCATCATTCGGTAAACATGACGCAATAAATTCCGTTACATAATCCTTATACCCGTTTAAAATTCTTAAAACAGAAAAGTTATCATTTCGTGTAATATGTACTGCCGAAACCTTATCGGATATCAAATATATTCCCTTTGATTTATAATAATCTCTCTGATTAAAAAGATAATTATTTTCCGGTATCTTTAAACTGCCTTCAAAATAAAATTTATCATTTATACGGCAATTAAATGATTCTGAATATACTATTACCTTTGCATCTACATTATTATTAATTTTTCCTTTTACTAAATATCTTGATTTGTCACCTGAATATTCTGTAAATTCCAGTATATTACCGCTGAAGCTAACAGCTTCATTACTGAAATTAACTACAGATTTATATACAAATATATCATAAATTCTGTAAAATCCCACAGAAACCGACAATACAGCAAGAATCAAAAATATCTCTTTAAACTTTTGCTTAAAAAGATATTTCATTATCATAAATAATATTACATATAATGGTAAAATAATAAAATCAAATGCCGGATGCAGAAATGAAGCCAATAACAAACCTGTTCCCCATGCCGCACCGGCATATACAATTTTACGTCTCAATTTTATTTAAAAAACAGCGGAAGCTTTTCAAGAAAAATAATATCTTTCCTGTCAGCCGCATCTCCCTCGGCAAGTACTGCCGATTTGCAGACAATACTTCCCCCTGCTTTTTCCACAAGAGCCACAAGTGAATTCAACGATTCACCGGTACTTATAACATCATCGGCTATAAGTACTCTTTTACCTTTCAATGCATTCATATCTTGTTCAGACAGATAAAGGGTCTGCTTTTTGTCAGTCGTAATAGACTTTACCTCAAATGACACCGGATTTTTCATATATAGCTTTACTGATTTTCTTGCGACTATATAATTTTTACCGCTTTGTCTTGACATTTCATATCCAAGAGGAATGCCCTTGCTTTCGGCAGTTACAATAACATCAAATTCCGGAATCTTTTTCAACAGCTCTTTAGCACACTCTATAGTAAGCTCCACATCGGAAAACATTATAAAAGCAGCTATATCAAGCTTATCGTTAATAGGACAAATAGGCAGTTCTCTTTTAAGACCTGCTACATTCAGCGTATAAGTTTTCATTTTATCCTCCGAATTTACACTGCGCTTTCGCTGCTCCAGCCCATTTTTTTGCCGGCAAGAACATGAAAATGAAGATGATGAACACTTTGTCCCGCATCATCGCCACAGTTTGTTATTACTCTATATCCGTCTGCAAAGCCTTCATCAGCGGCAATTTTAGCAGCCACTTCAAAAATGTGTGCAACATACTTTGAATTTTCAGCATTTACAGCAGAAGCTCCGCTGATATGCTCTTTAGGAATTATAAGATAGTGAATCGGTGCAATCGGCTCAATATCCTTGAATGCGTAAACCATATCGTCCTCATATATTTTACTGCTGGGGATTTCTCCTGCAATTATTTTACAAAATAAACAATCCATTTAAAATATCTCCTTATTTAAGAAATTCACTTGCAATGCTTTCCAGTGAATTCAGCGCTTCATCGATCATATAATTTTTGCCTATGCCTGCCATAGCGCTGTCAGGACGTCCGCCTCCTTTTCCGCCGGTAATAGCAGCTATTCTCTGAATAATTTTACCTGCATTTGCACCCTTGGAAACCGCATTTTTTCCGCAAACGCAGTAAAGAGTTCCCTTATCATCAGCAATTCCGGCAAATACCGCAATAAAATCCTCTGTTTGTTCTTTAACCTTATCTCCTATTTGCCTTAACATATCAGGTTTAGTACCGTTAAGCATAGCTGATATAATTTTTATTCCGTTAATTTCTTTTGCATTATCAAACATATTTGCAAGCTGATTTCCTGCAAGCTGCTGACTAAGCTTTTGAATCTGCTTGTCCTTTTCCTTCAGTTCTTCTGTCAGTGACTGACAGCGTTCGGCAAGCTTTGCAGGATTTGCAATTTTAAGTATAGCTGATGCCGCATTGATTGAACTTCTGAATTCATTCATAAGTGACAAAACGCCGTTTCCGGTTACTGCCTCAATACGTCTTACTCCGGAAGCAACGGAATTTTCAGAAACGATTTTGAAAAGACCTATATTTGACGTATTCTTCACATGAGTACCTCCGCAGAATTCAATTGACTTTCCGCCGATGTCTACTACTCTTACAATATCTCCGTATTTTTCACCAAAAAGCGCCATAGCTCCAAGCTTTCTAGCTTCTTCAATAGGCATTTCTTTTGTTATAACGTCAATTGAGCTCAGAATTTCGTCATTTACAATATTCTCAACCCGGAAAATTTCATCAGGTGTAACCGCACTGAAATGAGAGAAATCAAATCTGCATCTTTCGGAATTTACAAGCTGACCTGCCTGATGCACATGATCACCAAGCACTTTTCTCAGTGCTGCCTGAAGTAAATGAGCAGCAGTATGATTTCTCATAGCCGACATTCTTTTATCAACATCTATTTCAGCAAAAACCGTATCGTTTTTACTTATACTTCCCTGTTCAACGGCTCCGAAATGCAGATAATGACCATTATCTGTCTTATTTACATTATACACTGCAAATACAGTTCCGTCAGCATTAAGTTCACCGGTATCGGAAGCTTGTCCGCCGCTTTCTGCATAAAACGGAGTTTTATCAAGTATTATAACTGCCTCTTGACCTTCGGAAATATTATCGACAGGTTTGCCGTCGGCAAAAATTGCAATAACTTCAGCGTCATGTTTAAATCTTGTATATCCTGTAAATTCCGTTGCCGGCACGTCGATTGCCGATGTATTTTCATCACTCCAAGAAGTTTTAATCTTTGCTGCTCTATCGTTTCTCGCCTTGCGTTTCTGTTCTTCCATACACTCCTTAAAGCGCTTTTCATCAACCAAAATTCCCTTTTCAGCTGCTATTTCTTTTGTAAGATCCAGCGGAAAGCCGTAAGTATCGCTAAGCTTAAACGCATCATCTCCCGAAAGAATATTTTTAATTTCATCTGCTGAAATTTTATCAATAAACTGATTTAAAAGCTCTGTTCCTTTATCAATAGTTTTAGCAAAGCTTTCTTCTTCATGCTTTATAATTTTTCTAATCAGTTCTCTTTTTTCGGCAAGCTCGGGATAAGCAGATTTATTTTCTTCAATTACAGTATCGCAGACTTTATAAAGAAAAGGTTCATTAATGCCAAGCATTTTACCGTGTCTTGCTGCTCTTCTGAGAAGTCTTTTCAGTACATAACCCCTGCCTTCATTTGCAGGAGTAATACCGTCACCTACCATAAATGTTGTACTTCTGATATGATCGGTAATAACTCTGAGTGATATATCGGTATTTTCATCATTTTTATACTGTACATCTGCGATCTCACAGATTTTGCCCATTATATTTTTAACTGTGTCAACTTCAAACAGATTATCAACTCCCTGAATTGCGCAGGCGAGTCTTTCAAGCCCCATACCGGTATCAATATTTTTTGTTTCCATTTCAGCATAGTTACCGTTTCCGTCGCTGTCAAACTGACTGAATACCAAATTCCATATTTCAACGATTCTGTCACACTCGCTTGCCTGTTCAAAGCTTTCAAAAGGACCGTAGCTTTCGCCTCTGTCAAAATGAATTTCGGAACAAGGACCGCAAGGACCGGAACCATGCTCCCAGAAGTTATCCTCCTTACCCAGGCGGACTATTCTTTCCTGAGGTATACCGATTTTATTTTTCCAGATTTCTTCAGCTTCATCATCACTTTCAAAAACTGTAATCCAAAGTTTTTCAGCGGGAATGCCGAGAGTTTCTGTCAAAAATTCCCATGCCCATTCAATAGCTTCAGTCTTGAAATAATCTCCGAATGAAAAATTCCCCAGCATTTCAAAATATGTACCATGTCTTGAAGTTTTACCAACACGCTCAATATCAGGTGTTCTGATACATTTCTGACATGTTGTTACTCTTTTATTCGGCGGTACAGCCTGTCCCAAGAAAAACTTTTTAAGAGGTGCCATACCGGAATTAATCAGTAATAGACTGTTATCCCCCTGAGGTATAAGTGAGGAACTAGCCATTCTTGTATGATTTTTACTTTCAAAAAACGAAAGATACATTTCACGTAATTCATTTACGCCACGCCATTTCATAACTAAAAACTCCTTTAAAATTTCATAAAAGCTGCAAAAAATAATAAAAGCCCTGCGTCCTGCAATGGGACGAAGGCTTCGTGGTACCACCCAAATTCAAAAGCAAATAAGTTTACTTTCCTTTAATTTTCTTTAACGCAGAAAAATACGTCAGGCTTTCGCCGAAAGCTCAAGGGTAGCACTTGTCTTACGAACAGAAGCTTTCACCAACCGCTTCCTCTCTGTAGAACGAATCAAACAATCATTCCTGTCACAGCATTTAAATATTCTTTTTATATTATACCAAAAATACAAAAAAAGTCAATCCTATTTCATTAAGTTTTTCAATTTGTATTTAATTATCAAAATTTGGCAAATATTCTTGCAATTATTAATGATTCCTTCCATTGCTGCTGCAATATTTACTCTTTACAGCTTTTCATGATTTTCTTCAATTCAAAATTCAAACGTGAAACCGGCAGTCCCACAACGTTAAAATAATCGCCTTTTATAGATTTGACAAAAAGCGCTCCCTTACCTTGAATTCCATATCCTCCTGCCTTATCAAAAGGTTCTCCGGTAATTATATACTTCTCAATCTCATCATCTGAAATTTCCCAAAATGTTACATAAGTTTTTTCAGTAAAGCTCACCTCGGCATCATTTACTATTATAGATACACCTGTATAAACACTGTGAGTTTTACCCGAAAGCTGACGGAGCATTTCTCTGCATTCTTCATGACTTGATGGTTTTCCCAGAATACGATTTTCCGCTGCTACCACTGTATCGCATCCTATAACTAAATCATCAGGATTTCTGATAATTGAATTTGCCTTTTTAGACGCAAGATATTCCGCTGTATGTTCGCAATCTATATCCTGAGGAACAATTTCAGTAATATCAGACGGTCTGATTACAAATTCACTAAATATTAATTTCATAAGTTCTTTTCTTCTTGGAGAAGATGATGCTAATATAATACTCATATAATTTCCTTTATTTTAAAATTTTCTTGATCAGCAAAGCCTTGCTCATATTTCCCGAAACTATAATTTTTCTTGTTATAAGTGCATTTTCTATTTTTAATTTACCGTTAATAATTTTTTCCAAATTCTCCCGTGATACTTTCACAAGCAAATCCCTGTCATTATATTCATAAGGTTCTATAGAGAGCCTGCCGTTTAATACTTCAATATAAAAAACTCCGTCCGCTTCATCTGTAAGTTCAATTTGCACTGCAAATTTTCCGGGAAATGCAGATAAATCAGGGTTCGCATATTTGCATTTGATAAGTTTAATAACTGACATTACATTTTCATTAACCATATAAAAAATCCTCCCTTTAAACATATAATATAATTATTATATCATATTTTACTCAATAACGCAATATTAATGCTTTTTCACTACTAAAATCACCTTTGTTATAATAATTTGTTAAAAATGCACAAAAAATGCCAAAAATATTTTAACACAAGTTTTAGCAAATTAGCATTTTGTTCATAATTTGTTCACAATTGTTCGGAATCTTTGTGCTATAATATACTCAATCAATGAAAGTGGTTAAATACAAATTATTGAAAGGATGATTAGTGATGATTAGAAAAACCAGATTTATCAGTAGACTCAAAGCTGCGGTTGTGGGCGCTGCTATGATAGCTACTACATTTATTTCTCCCGCACTGACAACATTCAGCAGTGTAAGCGCCGCATCAGTTAATGTGAATAAAACATTCACAACAACTGACGATACAAGTGAAAGCGCTACAAATAAAGCAAAAATTCCTCTATCCGGTATAGGAAATGCTTCTACCATTACTCTGAACTTTACTACTTCCTATTCGGGAAATGCAACAATCGGTATTTACGGTTGGGAAATAACCGAAGATCCATGGTGGGCAGATGACAAACAGGAAGCTAAACCAACTATAAGCGGCGGCAAATGCTCAGTTACTTTTAATGTTCCCGCTGCTGCAAAAGGCAAAGTAAAAACTGTAGGTGTCGGCGTTTGGTATCCTAAGGACGGTACAACATTCACTCTTACTTCAATTGACACAGACGGTTCAGTTGGTCCGACTCCAAGCGGTGACAAAGATATTCCGGTATCAAAAAACCCGATCAACGGATGTACATTTGTAGATAATAAAGACGGTACGGCTACAATTTCATCAACATTAACTGCTGAAGTTCAAGATCCGGATCAAACAATGGATTATCTTCTGACTCTCGGATATGATGAAGATTATTATGATCATACTCTAAATCCGGATGCACCGGAATACATAGAGGGTGAATCTCCGATAAACGCTCATAAATTTAAATTTTCCGAATTTGGAATTGATGACATAACTAATGTTAAGTTCCAGTCATTTAATTACACAATTAAATCTGATGTTGATTTAAATCAATTCATGTATGGCGGCGGTATTAACGTTAGACAGGGTTCACCTTCCGATACAGAATACGTTAAAGGCAAAAACGGTTATTGGTATAATGACCAGGGTGAGGAAGATGTAAAAGAATTCGGCGATCTGTTTGAGATTTCAGATTATGGCACAGGTTACACAGCAACCAATGCAGGACAGTATGTTGAGGTTGTATGGGATGTTCCGAAAAGTGTTCAGGAAGATATAACAAAAGGCGAAAGCGACACAGTAGGATTCCAATACTGGTATGGCGCTAACGGTGAAGATGAAGAAACATATGAACCTATTAAAATCGAAACAGTTCATCTTACAGCCGCTTCATGCACATACACAAGAACAATGACTGTTCCTTATAATAAAACAATTACAAAATCAACAAATAAAACCTTAACAGCAGGCAGCGACACTACAAATCAAATCAAATATCCTATTTCCGATTTAAATTTAGGTGAAAGAGATAAGCTTTCCGCTATTAAGTTTACAGTAACTTCTACATCAGATCTTCATAAGCTTACAACAGGTGTTGGTATTTCTGTAGATGCAGCAAACGCTATGGCAGAAGACGGTTGGTATCAGCCATCAAATATGATCGTTCTTGACGGCGGCAAAACAGCAGAAATTATGTGGATTCTTCCGGAAGCTATAAGAGATGACGTTTATAATGACGAAGCCGGAGAAGTATTGTTCGGTTTCTGGTACGGCAATGATACAAAAGGTACAGAAGTAAAGAATGTAACACTTAAATCCGTTGATTATTATACCTATGTTTCACAGGAAGATGAGCTTACTGTTGATCCTGCCGAACTTGAAATTGAAGTAGATGAAACTAAACAGCTTAAAGTAAACGTTGACGGTTGTACATTCATCTCAACAAATAAAAATGTTGCAACAGTTGATTCAAAAGGCAACGTAGTAGGTATTGCAGCCGGTACATCAACTATTGTAGTTACAACTCCCGAAAAGCAGGAATTCATTGTTAATGTTATAGTTAAAAAGCCGGTTGTAACAACAGTTGTTTCAACAACTCCAAGCATCACTACTGTTACTACCGTTACAACAACAGTAGTAACCACTCCTGATCCTGATTCGATAATTGACTGGGACAGAGTTCTTTATGGTGATGTTAATGTCGATAAATCCGTTAACTCTACTGATGTTGTTGTATTGAATAAGTATTTATTAAGTGATGAAGCATACGCTTTGAAAAATGCAACTGCAAAGGAAAATGCTAACTGTGTATATGATGAAGAATTAAATTCAAAAGACTCTATGGCAATCATTAATTATGTACTTGAATTATCAGATCTTAACGATTTAGGTCCGATAAATAAACCGCAAAATGAATTTTATAAATAATGCACATTTAAAAGCCCTGAACATTCAGTTCGGGGCTTTTTTATGCTTGACAAGAAAATAAAATAATGATAAAATTTAAATAATTATTATATTATTAGGAGGAAAAGATGAGACCGTCCGACTATAAAACAAAGCAAAAAGAAATTATATTAAACTTTTTTATACAAAATAAAAACAGACATTTAACAGCTTCGGATATTGTGAAATATATTAACTCCAATGAAGAAACAGTAGGAACAACAACAGTATACAGATATTTGGATAAGCTTGTAAATAACGGTATTATACGTAAATATTTTTTGGATGAAAAATCAGGCGCATGTTATCAGTATATAGATGAAAATCACAAATGCAACGAACATTTTCACTTAAAATGCATTCAATGCGGAGCTTTATTCCATATAGATTGTTCATATATGCAATCATTGGACGAACATATTATGAACCATCATGGTTTTAAAATTGATAATTCCCGAACAGTACTATACGGAATATGTAAAAATTGCGGCAATAAAAAATAAAAAAGTTATGTAAACGGCGAAAATATTATCGCCGTTTTTCCGAATCAACTTCACTAATATCATTAGTGTTTACACACGACATACTATTTTGTCCTGCAACACTATTGCTATCAGCAGTTCTATATGTGATAATTTTTGGATTTACAGTTTTCGGAATGTAAATTTTTGTTTTTTTACCGCAATATACACGTTTAACCATAATTGATTCTCCTTTTATTTTTATTACATTATTAGTATGGAATTAATATTCCGTTTTATTTCATGTAAAAAATAAAAAATTTATGGAATAAATGCTGAAAATTAAAGTATAAAATAAATATAAGGAATGTAAAAAAACTATGGACAGTTTTATTAAAAATTTAAGTTTTAGTCTAAATGCTACGATACCTGTTTTCTTAATGATGATTTTAGGATGGGTATTACAGAAAACTCAAATTCTTGATGAGCATACAACTCATAAAATTAATCAGTTTGCTTTTAAAATATTACTTCCCGCACTTCTTTTTATGGATCTTTCCACGGCCGATTTTAAATCTGTGTGGGATACTAAGTTTGTTGCCTTTTGCTTTATAGCAACAATTTGCAGTATAATAATTGCTTCAATATTTTCACTTATTCATAAAAACAAATCCGAACGCGGTGAAATTATTCAAGCTTCTTACCGAAGCAGCGCCGCAATACTCGGTATCGCTTTTGTAAACAATATTTACGGTAAATCTACCATGGCAGCCTTGATGATTGCAGGTACTGTTCCGCTTTATAATATTATTGCAGTCATAGTGCTTTCAATAACTTCACCAAATAAAAAAGAAAACAATTCTCCTAAACAATTATTTTTAAAAACTCTTAAAGATGTAATTAAAAATCCTATTATAATCGGTATTGCTGTTGGATTACTTTGGTCTGTTCTAGAGATTCCTCAACCGGTAATTCTTTCAAAATCAGTTACATATTTAGGAAATATGGCTGCTCCTCTTTCATTAATTTCGTTAGGAGCGTCATTTAAACTTCAAGATGCCAAAGGAAAATTACCAATAACCATTTCTATTACAGCTATTAAGCTAATACTATTCTGTATTATTTTTCTTCCGATTGCAATACATATGGGATTTCGCAGCGAAAAGCTTATAGCTATACTTGTAATGCTCGGAAGCGCAACTACCGGAAGCTGCTTTGTAATGTCACGAAATATGGGACATAAGGGAACTATTACCGCCTGTTCAGTAATGCTTACTACTTTTTGCAGTGCATTAACTCTTACAATGTGGCTGTTTATTTTAAAAAGTCTTAATTTCATATAATATTTTAATAAATTTAAATTGAAAAATCTTCTATTGATTTTATGGTGCTCGTATGATATAATTATAATGTATATTAAATCTAAAAAATTAGATGGACTTTGATTAAATACGATAGCCGCAGTTATATAAATACGTATACGGAGGTTTTTTTATGATCTGCGATCTTCATTGTCACACGACCTTGTCTGACGGTTCCCTCGGCATTGAGGACGTAATAATTCAGGCAAAACGTATGAACATAGATTTTTTATCTATAACCGATCACGATACATTATCATCTTTTTCCAGAGCAAATATACTTGGAGAAAGATATGGGGTAAGAATACTTCAAGGAGTGGAAATGTCCGCATGGGATAAAAAACGGGGACGGAAAGTTCATATACTTTGTTATGCTCCCAAAAAACCCGACAGATTAGAGGGGCTTTGTCTGAAATCATGTGAGATCAGAAAGGCATGTTCTAAAGAAATGATAGACAAGGTTATGAAGCTTTATCCTATAACTCCCGAAAGCGTACTAAAACATTGTACCGGCAGTAAAAGTATATATAAATCACATATTATGAGAGCGTTAATTGAATATGGTTATGCTCTTGAATTTTACGGTGATTTAGATCATAAGCTTTTTAATCTTGAAACAGGAACTTGTTTGGTAGAAAGAGAATATCCGGATGTAAATTTTGTTCTGGATCTTATTCATTCCGCAAGAGGTGCAGCAGTTATGGCACATCCTGCTCTTTATGATAATATTGAATTGCTTGAAGAGCTTGCTGCTCATAAAAAATTGGACGGTGTTGAAGTGTTTCATTATTCAGCCGATAAAGAACAGCAAAAAATACTTCTTGATATCGCTGAAAAATATGATCTTATTGTTACAGGCGGATCGGATTTTCATGGTTTATATAATGCATCGCCTACTCATCTTGGCAGCAATACAACATCTAAGGAAAACCTTGACAGAATTATAAAGCTGTCAAATAAAAAATAAAGGAATGTGAATTTTTAAATGGATATTATGGAATCTGCTCTTAATAAGCACAGAGAATGGCAAGGGAAAATAGAAATTGTTTCTAGAACACCAGTAAATAATCGTGAGGATTTATCTCATGCATATACACCGGGAGTTGCAAGACCCTGCCTTGAAATAGAAAAGAATCCCGAATTGTCTTATGAACTTACTCGCAGACATAATTTGGTTGCTGTTATAACTGACGGTACTGCCGTTTTAGGGTTAGGTGATATCGGTCCAGAGGCATCAATGCCGGTTATGGAAGGTAAATGCGCACTTTTTAAAGAATTTGCCGATGTTGACGCTTTCCCTATATGCATTGATTCAAAGAATACTGATGAAATAGTAAAAACCATAGAGCTTATTTCCAAAAGCTTTGGCGGAATAAATCTTGAAGATATTTCTGCTCCAAGATGCTTTGAAATTGAAAAACAACTTAAGGAAAAAGTTGACATTCCTGTTTTTCACGATGACCAGCACGGTACTGCAATAGTAGCAAGCGCTGCTATGATAAACGCCGCCAAGGTTACCGGTAAAAAGATACAGGATATGACCCTTGTAATTAACGGCGCCGGAGCAGCCGGAATTGCAATTGCAAAACAGTTCTTAACACTTGGCATCGGAAATATTATAATGGTAGATATTAAAGGAATCATATGTGACGGAGATGAATTTGAAAATCCTTCACACTATGAAATTGCCAAAGTTACAAACAAAAATAAAATCAGAGGAAAACTTTCAGACGCAATGAAAAATGCAGATGCATTTATCGGTGTTTCCAAGCCGGGACTTGTTTCAAAAGAAATGATAAAAAGCATGGCAGACAAACCGATTATTTTTGCAATGGCAAATCCTACTCCGGAAATAATGCCGGAAGATGCTAAAAATGCCGGTGCATTTGTTGTTGGAACAGGAAGAAGCGATTATCCTAATCAGATTAACAATGTTGTTGCTTTTCCGGGAGTATTTAAAGGTGCTCTTGCAGTAAGAGCAAAAGATATAAACGAAGAAATGAAACTTGCAGCAGCTTATGCCATTGCCGACAGCGTAAATGAATCTAAGCTTGATGCCAACAATATTCTTCCTGATCCCTTTGATAGAAGTATACCGGTTGCTGTGGCAAAGGCAGTGGCTGAAGCGGCAATAAAATCAGGAATAGCCAGAAAAAAGGAGTTTGATATATAATGAAAATTTCATACACACCAAAGGGTGTCTGCTCAAGACAAATTAACATTGAAGTTGAAGACGGCTTAGTAATAAACGTTGAATACATAGGCGGCTGTAACGGAAATCTAAAAGGTATCGGTTCTTTAGTTAAGGGAATGAAAGTAGAGGACGTAATTGAAAAACTTGAAAATATAAAATGCGGAAATAAAAGTACTTCATGTCCTGATCAATTAGCTAAAGCACTTAAAGAGAATTTCTAATAATAAAAAAATCCCCTTTAAATAGGGGATTTTTTTATTATTAATTGTTAGCCAGCTTATATTTATTACTATATTCATTCATTAAATTTATATAATCCTGAGATTCTCCTTTATGCACCTCATCAATATACTCATGATGCTTAATCTCATCTTTACCGTAATTACGGCTAAGCACATGAACCGCAACATTAGAACAATGATCAGCAACTCGTTCCATATCTGAAAGCATATCAAGATAATGTATGCCTCTGTCAATAGCACAATCACCTGTTTTTAAGCGCTCAATATGTCTGTTTTTAAGCTGATATTCAAGCTGGTCAATTGTTTCCTCAAGAGGTTCAATTTGCTTTACTGTCTGTAAGTCATCATACTCAACGGCTGTTACAGACATATCTATTATTTCCGTTATAGCTTTTGATATAATCTTTAATTCTGCAATAGCATTTTCCGAAAAATTCTGATTTTTATCATGCATAGACTCCGCATATTCCATTATATTAAATGCATAATCTGCTATTCTTTCAAAATCCGTAATTATATGAAGCAGTGAAGTTACCGATCTGCTTTCAGCAACACTTAATTCACAATCCGTTATCGAAACAAGATACGAATTAAGCCTGTCCTCTGTCCTATCAATTATCTCTTCATATTCTCTGATTTTATCTGCATGCTTTACATCGTAAGAAAAAAGAAGTCCGCAGCTCATTTTAAAGTTTTCTCTTGCAAGCTTACCCATATACGCTGATGCATTATTAGCGTATTGAATTGCCAGTGACGGAGATTTTAGAAAGCGTGAATCCAGCATGTTTTCACCTGAATCAACTGAGATTTCATCCTCATCTTCAGGTTTGGAGCGTATTGTCATAATCGCAAGCTTTTCCAAAACCTTATGGAACGGTATAAAGAAAACTGTTACAACTATATTAAACAATGTATGGAAATTAGCAATATCTCCTCTATTCATTGTATTATTCCACATTGGAATAAAATCAAGAGCCTTTAAAATATAAACACTGATAAGAAAAAGTACTGTTCCTATAACATTAAAATACAAATGAACCATTGCTGCTCTTTTTGCATTTTTGCTAGCTCCTATACTTGAAATAACAGAAGTAGAACATGTACCTATATTCTGTCCCATTATAATTGGAAATGCAGCCGCAAAGCTAAGCAGACCAGTATCTGAAACAGCCTGAAGAATACCAACTGACGCTGAAGAGCTTTGAATAAGAGCAGTAACCAAAGTACCTGCAATGATACCTAAAACCGGATTTTCCAGACTTGCAAATAAATCCTGAAAAGCGCTAAGCTCTGACAACGGTTTAACAGAATCAGAAAGCAAATTCATACCGGTAAATAAAACGCCAAGTCCCATACCGATATCGCCTATAGCTCTAATACTGTCTTTTTTTGCAGCCAGAACAATTAGTATACCTATAATTGCCAAAATAGGTGCTAAATAATCAGGGGTAAGAAATTCCATTGCAGCTCCTAGAGACTCATTTCCCTCCAGATCTCCCAAACGCAGAATCTGACCGGTAACAGTCGTACCGATATTAGCGCCCATTATTATCCCTACAGCTGATGAAAGCGGAAGAATACCTGAATTTACAAGACCCACCACAATAACGGTCGTAGCACTGGAGCTTTGAATAACAGCAGTAACAGCTGCACCAAGAATAACAGCCTTGACAATATTACCTGTAAGCTTTTCCAATATCTTCTCCATTTTACCGCCGGAAGTCTTTTCAAGACCATTACCGAGAACATTCATTCCATAAAGAAACAGAGCAACCCCACCTAATGCAGAAACCGCATACCCAATAATATCAGTTGTTGACATAAATTCCTCCTGAAAATTATTCCATTTACTTTAGTATTAACGTTTTTATTTTATTGTGCACAACTGTAGTTATTATATCATAGGAAATAGAAAAAGTATAGAGATTAATTATATTCAATGAAATTTTGTCGTTTCAGACAAATTCATTAGTTTTAATCTCATTATATTCTATCAAAATAATACAAATTTCTACAATTTTAACTGATTGTACTCCATTAAATCCTTTCCGCCCATACCGGCAGCCGGAATATTCTTAACCTGATATTTTTTCAAAGCTTCAAGCATTTTTTCATCAGCTGTCTGAACATACTCCAATACATATTTGCCTTTAAGAGTAATTGCCTGAACACCTATTGTATCTCTTGTAGACTTTGGATTTATCAATGAAGTATTAAAGATAATAACTTTACCGTTAGAAGATCTCAGCATTATATCAGTATCATCACTTATATAAAGCATTCCGCACAGCTTTGATTTACCGGAATATGCATTCGCTAGCTTTTTTCTGTTAGTTTTGGTTTCATAAGCTTTTAAAGGTACTTTCGCAGCTTTTCCGTTTTCAAAAAAGAAAAGTATATAACCTTCATAATCAATTGTATCAACCATATAAATAAGCTCTTCACCCTCGTCAAAGCTTAGTTTTGCCGGAACATAATCCCCAAGTACGCTTGCCTTGGTATCATCAAAAGCCGACGCCTTTGATTTATAAACCTGACATTTATCAGTAAAGAAAAGAAGTTCGGCAAGGTTAGTGGTTTCTTTATGAATTATAATATTATCGCCCTCCTTAAGCTTCTGTTCACTGCTCATTCGAAGGGACTGAGGAGTTATCTTTTTAAAATACCCGCTGCCTGACAAAAACAAGTTAACAGGATAATCAGGTATTTCTTCAACAATATCAATATCCACTATATCATTTTTATAGAAAAACATAGTATTTCTAGGCTTACTGTATTTTTTGATTACTTCCTTCAGTTCGGAAACAATAATATTTCTTATCTTTTTTCTGCTGGAAAGTATTTCTTCCATTTCCGCTATTTCTTTTTCCAAAGACTCAATTTCATTCAGTCTGTTGAGGATATACTCACGGTTTAAATGTCTGAGTTTAATTTCAGCAACATATTCCGCTTGAATCTCATCTATACCGAATCCAACCATAAGATTCGAAACAACTTCATTTTCCTCTTCTGTTTCTCTTACAATTTTAATAGCCTTGTCAATATCAAGAAGAATTTTTCCAAGTCCTTTTAATAAATGAAGCTTATCTTTCTTTTTATTTAAATCAAAATAAACACGGCGCTTTACGCATTCTTCTCTAAAAGCTATCCACTCTTCAAGTATTTCACGGACTCCCATAACCCTAGGAGAACCGCCTATAAGTATATTAAAATTACATGCAAAATTATCCTGTAAAGGAGTAAGTTTAAAAAGCTTGTTCATAAGCTTTTCCGGGTCAGTACCCCTTTTCAGATCAATTGCAATTTTCAGACCGCTTAAATCCGTTTCATCACGAATATAGGAAATTTCACGTATTTTTCCGGCCTTAATAAGTTCGATTATTTTTTCAATAATAGCTTCGATGGTGGTACTGTAAGGAATTTGTGTTATTTCAATACAATTTGCAGATTTATCATAATTATACTTAGAACGGAGCTTTACCGAACCTCTTCCCGTAGCATAAATTTTTTTCATTTCATCTTCATCATAAAGCATAAATCCGCCGCCGGGGAAATCAGGTCCTTTCAAAGTACTGATAATATCATGCTCCGGATTTTTTATAAGCGCTATGCAAGTCTCACACACCTCTGCCAAATTAAACGGGCAAACACTGCTCGCCATAGATACTGCAATACCCATATTAGAATTTACAAGTACTGTAGGAAATGCTGTTGGAAGAAGTGTTGGTTCTGTAGTTGAATTATCATAGTTAGGTACAAAATCCACCGTATTTTTATCAATATCCCTGAAAAGCTCGTTGCATATAGGATCAAGCTTTACTTCCGTATATCTTGATGCTGCATAGGCCATATCTCTTGAATAAGCCTTGCCGAAATTTCCTTTAGAATCTACAAACGGATGCAGCAGCGTTTCATTACCCCTTGAAAGACGTACCATTGTTTCATAAATAGCGCCGTCTCCATGAGGATTCAATTTCATTGTTTCCCCTACTACGTTTGCAGACTTTGTACGCTTACCGGTCAGCAGTCCCTGTTTGTACATGGTATATAATAGTTTTCTGTGGGAAGGCTTAAAGCCGTCGATTTCAGGCAGCGCTCTTGAAACTATAACACTCATAGCATATGGCATATAATTTTTTTCTAGCGTATCGGTAATTTTCTCATCTATTACAACACCTGCATTTTCAATAAAAGCGTCCGGTGTATTTTTCCTTTTAGGTGTTTTTTCCTTATCGGATTTTCTTGCCATTTATTTTTCACACTCCCTTTTAAGAAATATCTGCCATTTCCAGATAATCACTTCCGAATTCTGCAATATAGTCTTTTCTGCCCTGAAGATTATCTCCCAGCAGCATATCAAACATAGCGGTAGTAGCTTCAATATCAGCAGGAGAAACCTTGATAAGCCTTCTTGTTTCTGGATTCATTGTAGTCAGCGACATCATTTCCGGTTCGTTTTCACCAAGACCTTTTGAACGCTGCAAGGTATACTTTTTATTCCCTATTATATTTAAAATATCGGATTTTTCTTTTTCATTGTATGCAAAATATGTTTTGTCTTTCGTTGTTATTTCAAAAAGCGGTGATTCTGCAATATAAACATAGCCTTTTTCAATTAAAGTTGGAGTCAATCTGTAAAGCATTGTTAGAATAAGCGTTCTTATCTGAAATCCGTCCACGTCAGCATCAGTACATATAACCACTTTACTCCACCTGAAATTTTCCAAATTAAATGAAGAAATATCTTTATTAGCCTTTGAAGATACTTCAACACCACAACCCAGTACTTTAATGAGATCAGTAATAATATCATTTTTAAATATCTTAACATAGTCGGCTTTAAGACAGTTTAGTATTTTACCTCTTATAGGAATAACAGCCTGAAATTCCGCTTCCCTTGCAAGCTTTACAGCACCCAGCGCCGAATCTCCCTCAACTATATAAAGTTCTCTTCTGCTTACGTCCTTTGTACGGCAATCCACAAACTTTTTGACCATGTTGGATAAGTCAATCGTACCCGCAAGCTTTTTCTTAAGATTCAGTCGTGTTTTTTCGGCGTTTTCACGGCTTCTCTTGTTTACCATAACCTGTTCGGCAATTTTTAAAGCCTCGTCAGGATTTTCAATAAAGTAAATTTCAAGCTGATGCTTTAAAAATTCCGTCATAGTTTCATAAATAAATTTATTGGTGATTGCTTTCTTGGTCTGATTTTCATATGAAGTCTGTGTTGAAAAGGACGAAGAAACAAGTATCAAACAATCTTCAACATCGTCAAATGTGATTTTCTTTTCATTTTTCAAGTATTTGTTATTCTGCTTCAGATATGCGTCTATCTGTGAAACGAAAGCCTGTTTCACGGCACGTTCCGGCGAACCTCCATGCTCAAGAAAGCTTGAATTATGATAATACTCGATCTTTTTTATTTTATTTGAAAACGTAAGAGCAAACTCCATTTTTACCTTATATTCACTCTTATCTTCACGGTCACGTCCAACCCTGTCCGCACTCCAATTCTGAACAGAAGTCAAATTTTCTCCGGCAGCAATTTCGTTAACATAATCAGTTATTCCGTTTTCATAAATAAACTCTTTTTCCTCAAAACTCCCGTCTTCTTTCTGAAAACGATAAATAAAAAGAAGATTCGGATTTACAACTGCCTGCCTTTTAAGTACATCTTGAAAATATTCGTCCCTGACATTTATATCTGTAAATACGTCAAGATCCGGTTTCCATTTTGTTTTAGTACCAGTCTGCCTTTTGGAAGTTTTTTCTTTTTGCAGTCCCCCTACGTTTTCACCCTTCTCAAAATGAAGATTATACTTATAACCGTCCCTGATTATTTCCACGTCCATAAATTCCGAAGAAAACTGAGTAGCACAAAGACCCAGACCGTTAAGTCCCAGAGAATATTCATACATATCCGAGCTGTCATCATACTTACCCCCGGCATACAATTCACAGTAAACAAGCTCCCAGTTAAAGCGTTCCTCTGATTTGTTATAATCTACGGGACAGCCTCTTCCAAAGTCCTCAACTTCTATTGTATTATCATTATACTTAGTAACAATTATTTTATTTCCATATCCGGAACGTGCTTCGTCAATAGAATTTGATATAACTTCAAAAACAGAATGTTCACAGCCATCCAAACCGTCCGAACCGAAAATTACCCCCGGACGCTTTCTTACTTTGTCAGGTCCTTTCAGCATAGTAATACTTTCGTTACCGTAATCCTGTTGTTTTTTTGCCATACTGACGCTCCTTTCCTTTTCTTTATAATTCTTTCAAACTCTTTAATCATACCATAATCTGAAATTATTTGCAAGTAATTTTAATTTATGTATAACTTTCATTAAAAAAAAAAGACAGGTATAAACCTGTCTTTTTTTAACAATTAAATTTTCTTTAGATTTTTACTACCGGAATCCATATCTCACAATAATTATCTTCGGGATTCTCACATATAGGAGTATACATTTCAATATTATAATTACCCGCAAGCTTATATTCCTTACAGTTAGGGAGCCATTCTTTCCAAATCTTAGTATTCACGTCCTGTATTGCTGTTGTAAACTCACCTCTGCATGGAAATACCGCCCACATTCCCTCCGGAATGGTTCTTGTAGTGTACCCCTCCGGAACTTCATTTTGAGGAATATAATTATCGGCAATAAGGTATTCAAAGCCATTTTTATCCCCGTCATAGCAAACGCCGAACATACCGCAAACTATTTTATTATCTTCGCTTTTCATATGCTCGTCCCAGAATTTTGGAATTTCCTCATAAGAATTACTGAAGCTGAACTTTCTTAATTTTCCCATAACTGTAAAAGCTGCTTTTGACACTATTTTGTACTCTAACATAGTACCGCCCTCCAATGTAAGTTTAATTCTTAAAGGTGCAAATGATTTGAGTTTTGCCCCTTTTTCTTTTGCAGCCAAGGGAGAAATACCATGAAACTTTTTAAATGCTCTTGCAAAGCTATCGGGAGAATCGTATCCGAATTCTAAAGCAATATCAATTATTCTTTCATTGGACACTGAAAGTTTTTGTCCGGCAATGGTAAGCCTACGGTTGCGAATATATTCAGCTGCCGTGTAACCGCACAAAATACTGAATATTCGCTGAAAGTGAAATGAAGAAACATATGCCTTAGCAGCAATATCATTTATTTCGAGTTTATCTGTAATGTTTTCTTCCATATATTCGATAGCCCTTTGAATACCTTGAATCCATCCGTTCACACTTTTCAACTCCTATCCTCAACTGCATTTACATTATAGCACATTACTATTTTACTTTCCCGACTTTTTTTGCTGCGTAATGCAGTATCTAAAAACAAACCGGCATAAAAGCCGGTCATAAATATTATTTAAGTTTTGTACCGCATCTGCTGCAAAATGAAGAACCAATTTTATTTTGATGTCCGCACTGAGGACATAATCCATCATCAGTATTTACATTACCAGATACATTATTGTTATCTTCGATAGTTTCATTTGATGCTTTATCAGCATGTTGAGGAACAGCAGCATAAATCGGTTGTTCATCAACAGAATTTTCTGCGATATCTGATGATAATTCAACCGCACCTTTATTTTTATTTTTTAAATTCATTGGAATTGAAATCAGAAGCAATATAACTCCTATAGCAAAAATGATTCCGGAGGATATTGTAAATGACCACTTAAGATCTGAAGTTAGTGTATTTAAAATACTGCTTTTTTCTAAAAATACAAAAGAGAATGTTGAAGCAAAAATCAAAAATGATGGTACTATAAATACAATACTGTATTTTCTCAACGCTTTTCCGATTCTTCTGGAGTTTAATTTATAAACTACAATCCATTGTATCAGTATTACAGCCATAAATACTGCAAGAAAAACAACATTCGCAAATGAGAAGAATGTATGTATAAGTCCGCTGCTGAACCAGCCAGTAAGATAATTATCTGAAAAGTCTTTAAAATCATCAAGTACTCTTAGATCATTTTTAAGCTGTTCCTTATCAGGTTCAAGAAAGTTCAGTCCTGCTTCATTAAAGAGCAATTTACTGTTTTCATCAATAAGATTTACTATATCATCTGAAGTGACATATACCATATCACCCTCATCCATACAAAAATTCTGATAACCTTCAAGCTTTTCAACAATAAAATCCTTAATAAACGGAGCATTCAAAACATTATCAACATTTTGTACTGTAATTCTCTCATCATCAATATAATTGTTATAGATATATTCATCAAGATGCATTTTTTCACCTGATTCATCTGCAACTTCAATACTGCATAAATCTATATCTTTAATTGTATCTACAAGTATATTATTATTAATAATATTTCTGAATGACATAGTCAGAATAATACAAATAATAGATAATACTAATAAAATCGAACAAATAATAGAATTTATCGTTACTACCGCACCATTTACCTTCGGAGCTTTCTCTCCGCATTTACAAAACTCTCCGGAAAAAACCTTTTGACCGCAACTTTTACAGACCATTAAATTATACCTCCAATTGATATTAATTTAATTATATCATTAAGGTTCTATAATGTCAATATAAAATCAGACCGCACAATAAAATGCACAGTCTGATAATTTTTATTAAAATTAATTAATCTTTTTTAAGAACAAGATTTACAATCATCATTGCATCTCTACTTGTAATATAACCGTCACGATCATAATCAGCATTTTCCATAGCCGTCGCATCCTTCAAAGAATATTTTATATTACTTAACAAATATTTATTCAATACAACAATATCCGTTGAATTAACTGAACCATCTTCATTTACATCACCGTATAATACCTTGCTCCAGTCTATATCTCCATAACCGGGAGTTGTTTCGGAATTTGAAGTAGCAGTTACCTTAGTCGTTGAAACAGTTGAAGAAACTGTAGTTTTTTTAGTTGTAGCAACAGTTGCGGCAGAAGTAACCGATTGACCCTTTGCGGTATAAATACAGGTTATTGAATCCACTGTAATATTAGTCTGTTCTCCCCACCAATAACCTATCTGGAATATACCGCCGTCATACTGAATATTATCCTGAATTGATTTAACATCGTATTCTATTGTACCAGATGAGCCATTTATATTTTGCACTCCATTTAAATCAAGCCAATTATTAGTATTATCAGTAACTGATATTCCGCCGCCAATTGACGGAGTACCGATATTACCATTAGCTGAAAGCTTTACAATAATTTTTTCTGCTTTAGCACCGCTCGGTAATAAATCTGAGATTTTAATCTGATATAGTTTATTGTTATCACCGGAATAATTAAGAGATGCATTTACATTAACAATCTTTGTTCCGCTTTCAATACCGCCCGATGCAGAAGTACTGGTAACAACAGACCTTGAAGTAGTTGTGGTTACCCTAGTAACTACTGACGGAGATGTTGACACTGAAGTACTGGATTTGGAAGTTGATGTTGTAATTGGTTTTGTAACGATCTGAGGAGTTGTTGTAACTGCCGGAGTAGTTACAATCGGAACAGGAGTACCTGAAACACCGGGAACACTTGAATCTACAGACTGTCCTGCGCCATATTTAAGATACAATCCGGCTAAAGCGCCTACAAAAGCTGCATTATAGTCAACAGATACTTCTGTATATTTGTATTCATCAGTAACATCGTAATAATTACCGCTTTTATCAGGACCTCCTACAAGAGCGCCTACCAACAGATGTGCATGTTCTTTTCCCTTATTTTCAGATGGAAAATTAGTAAATCCAGTTGCGGCTCTATGATGAGGATGCTTTACCGAATTACTGTTATAGCCTACCATATAACAATTTCCAAGTCTATTATTTCCGAAAAGATATTCCATTTGACCCTTTGCCCATGATGTATAAGATGATGAATTATTATATTTATCATATACTAATCCCATAAGCTGCTGAGCTGCATTATATCTTGCCGAACCCCAATCATCATGGCAAGCGTATCCTTCAGAATTAGTCTTTCCCTTTAGTATATCAATATTTTGGGAAACTCTGTCCCACTCATTTGCATATATCGCATTTACAGCCGGCCATACACTGTCAAAACAGAGAGGCTGCTGTGTTGTATAAGCCCAATTGGACTGGCTGATCCAATTTGCACAATCTGCTTTATAGGAAGAAGTTCCTGTTGCCTTATACAAAATAATTGAAGCCAGTGCTAAATCGTCCAAATAGCATGTTCCCTGATAAAACGGACTGGAATTATGATTTCCCTTATTATTTGTCTTTGCAAAGTCATAAAGAGCTTTTGCATAGTACAGATCTTCACTGTCTTTAAAATTCAGGTAATTCATAGCAAGTGCAGCTGCTGTTTCCGCAACTACATCGGTACATGGATTACTTGAATCGGCAAAATATGCAGGTCTTGCAAGAGTTTGACTTTCAGGTGATTTCCATTCGGCATGATCGGTATTGCCGTCACCTACCTGATAGCAAAAAGCCTTAACAGAAGTTCCATTGAATACAGTACACTTTTTAAAATAATCGCAGAAATAATCGGTTATAGTTTTAAGGTGATCAGCCTGACCTGTCCGAGTATACGCATCTTTAAATTCATAATATCCCCAGCCAAGCATAGTAGCTGAATATGCTGCCGGCAAACCGAATTTTGCATGATCGCCTGCATCGTGGAAACCTCCGCTTAAATCCATTGTACCATAAGGAGTTGAAACCTTTGAATCATAAGTATGACAGTCATCACGCCAATCAAGCTGCGATTTCTCCCCTACCTCTGATCCGCACATATTTGCATCATACAAATACAATGAATACTGCAGCGCCTTTGCATAGTTAACACTTTCAGCAGCGTCAGCTGAATCCTTAGACATAGTAATAGGTGAAACTAAAGCAGTAGCCATAACTGATATACTGACAGCAGCTGCTTTAATTTTGTTCAAGATACTTGAACTCTTCATAAAATACCCTTCCTCTCATAATGTTAAATTTGAATAAAAAAGTACAAATTACACTAATTATATTATATAATATTAATCAAAGCTTTTTATTAACAAACTATTAACATTTTATGAACAAAAGTAAAAATCCCCTGCTCAAGCAAGGGATTTATTTATGTTGCTATTAAATTGTTTCGTCATCTTCACCTTGAAGCGCATCAAATCCAACTTCTCCGGTTCTGACTTTTACAACATTTTCAACATCAAAGATAAAGATCTTACCGTCACCTATATTACCTGTATAAAGCGCCTGCTTAGCCGTATTGACAACCATATCAACCGGTACTTTGGAAACAACCACTTCAACCTTTGTCTTAGGAAGCAGCTGCACTTCATCACGTTCAACACCACGGTAATATGTTTTTTGACCTTTCTGTGTACCGTAACCCATTACATTTGTTACCGTAATACCCTTTACTCCGATTGCGCTGAGTGATGACTTAAGTGTTTCCAATTTTTCAGGCTTGCAGATAATCGAAAGCTTTGTAAGTTTAGGAGTTCCGTCTGACGGAACTGTCGTTTTAGTTTCAACTGAAACCGGCACAGCCTGTGCCACCGGTACTACGCCGACTGTATTTACTCCTGCCTTAGCACCCTGCTCCTGCATCTCAGTTACACTTTCAAATGAAGGCATAAAATCTGCATAGCTGGACGGAAGATTATGCTCTGTAGCGTCAAGACCGATGATCTCCTCTCTCTTTGAAGCTCTTAGCCCAATAGTCGCTTTGATAGCAAAAAATGTAATTGTAATTACTACAGCGGTCCATGCTCCAACTGCAAGAATACCTACAAGCTGTTTGCCTAAAAGGTCAAAACCGCCGCCGTAGAATAATCCCTTAAACGGTTCATCATAGGAAGCGTTTTCAGGAGCTTTGCCTGTTGCAAAAAGTCCAACAGCTATAGTACCCCAAATGCCGTTCATCATATGTACTGCTACAGCACCAACCGGATCATCAATATGCAGCTTATGATCAAGCAGCCATACACCGAACGGAACAAGCAATCCGGATACCACACCTATTGCCGCCGCACCTAAAGCATCAACAACATCACAACCGGCTGTAACACCAACAAGACCCGCAAGTGAAGCATTAAGACACATTGAAACGTCAGGTTTACCATATTTAAGCCATGTAAATATCATACAAACAAATGTTGCGATTGCAGGAGCGATTGTTGTTGTTACAAAAATCGAACCAAGACCTTCAACAGTTTTTGCAGCTGCTCCGTTAAATCCGTACCAGCCAAACCATAGGATAAAGCATCCTAATGCACCGAGTGTAAGAGAATGTCCGGGAATTGCGTGAACTTTAGTAACTTTACCGTTTTTCTTTTCAAATTTACCAATACGAGGTCCAAGAATTTTAGCACCAATCAATGCTGAAATACCGCCTACCATGTGAATTGCACATGAACCAGCAAAGTCATGGAATCCCCATTGAGAAAGCCAGCCGCCGCCCCAGATCCAATGAGCTTCAATCGGATAAATAAGAGCTGAAATAACACCTGAATAAACACAATATGAAATAAACTTTGTTCTTTCTGCCATAGCACCTGATACGATAGTAGCAGTTGTTGCACAGAACACAAGATTAAAAACAAAATTTGACCAGTCAAAATTTTGATAATCAGTAAAAATATCAAATCCCGGTTTACCGATAAGTCCTACTACATCTTCACCAAAAAGCAAACCAAAGCCTATCAAAATAAATACAACTGTTCCGATGCAAAAGTCCATAAGGTTTTTCATTATAATATTACCGGCGTTCTTGGCTCTTGTAAAACCGGTTTCCACCATTGCAAAACCGCATTGCATGAAGAATACCAACGCAGCGCCGATTAAAAACCATACATTAAAAGTAGCATCCATAATAATCATCCTCCAAAATATGTAATTATTGACTGCTTTTCCGGAAAATAAAAAGGTGCTGAGAAAGAAATCCCAAACTTCTTTCTCAGCACCTTTGCTGTCTATGTTTTCAGTATATAACAAATTTTGCAATTTGTCAAGAACTTTTTTTAATTATTTTTTAATCCTACTCTGTAAAACACGTATTTTAATTATTGACAAAAGATAAATTCTTTTATTTTTATAAAATCCCTTGACATTTTTTTTAAAATGTAGTATGATATAGAAAATAGAACAAAGGTGTTCATCAGTATTGCAGTATGTAGCTACAGTGCCAGTGAACACCTTTATTATGATGATAAAATAATTAAAATCATTTTAATTTAATCCGTGCTATTTACACCGATTAAAAAATATCGTATAATAATAGGGATAGAATTTAAACTATCCCTGATTTATTTTATAAACTTATTTTAAGTAAATTAAAAAACGGAGTTTTGTGATATGAATTACACACCTAAAGAAATTTTAAGCTTTGTAGAGGAAAATGATGTTAAATTTATCAGACTTACTTTTACCGATATTCACGGTAATCTGAAAAATATTGCCATTATGCCTGATGAACTCCCCTATGCTTTTGAACACGGTATTCCCTTTGACGCAACAACTCTCGCCGGATGCCATTCAGATCTTTTGCTCTTTCCGGACATTTCTACGCTCTCTGTTCTTCCATGGAGACCCAAAACCGGTCGTGTTATACGATTTTTCTGCAATATTAAATGTACTGACGGTTCTGATTACAGGGGGGATCTTCGTAATGAGCTCAGCAGCTTTATCAGCAAACTGAAACAAAAAAATTACAGCTGTGACATTGATACAAAATGTGAATTCTATCTGTTCAATACAGACGAAAACGGAGACCCCACAAAAATTCCTCATGATAATGCAAGCTATCTCGATATCGCTCCATTGGATAAGTGCGAAAACGTAAGACGTGAAATTTGTCTTTCCCTGGAAGAAATGGGATTTAATCCTCAAAGCTCACGTCATACCTATGGTGCAGGACAAAATGAAATTGATTTTAAAAGAAGCGATCCGCTTACTTCTGCCGATAATATGGTTTACTATAAAACAGTAGTTAAAAATATTGCCGCACAAAATGGTTTATTTGCAACTTTTATGCCAAAGCCTGTAGAGAACCAGTTTGGCAGCGGACTGCATATCGGAATCTCTATAAAAAAGAACGGTGAACCGATATTTTCACCTACTCCTGAAATTCAAACAGAAATCGGAAGTCAATTTGTTGCAGGAATTTTAAACAGAATAAAAGAAATAACATGTTTTCTTAATCCTATTACCAATTCATATAAACGTTTGGGAGAACATTTTGCTCCTAAATATGTAAACTGGTCTTTTGAAAACCGTTCACAGCTTATAAGAATTCCTTATACGGCAGGCAAGCACCCACGAATAGAAGTACGCTCCGCCGATGCTTCATGCAATCCTTATATAGTATTTAAATTGCTTCTTGCGGCCGGATTTGAAGGAATTGAAAGGAAAATGCCTTTAAGCGAAAAAACATTTACATGCGGTGCGACATCTAATTTCGATGAACTTCCAGGAAGTCTTGAAGAAGCTGTTGCTATTGCGGAAAAAAGTGATTTTGTAAAAAATAATCTGTCTGAAGAAATTTACGAAACAATGTTCTCACATTTGAAATATACTCTTACTAAATATGATTTGGCAGACGATAAAACTAAATTTGAAGATGAATTTTATTTTAATTGTATTTAAAGGTTGTGGAATTTTATGGAAAGAGTGCTTTTGGCTTCAGGTTCAGATAAAGGCATAACATTATTATCACAGCTTTTACGGGAATCAGGATACAGTCAGATCACAAATACTAAAAGCGGAAATGATGCACGCAGATGCCTTAATCAAACCGAGTATGAGCTTATTGTTATCAATACTCCACTTTCCGATGAGTTTGGGCACGAGTTTTCTATAAAGGCAGCTGAATGTTCAAATGCCGGAATCATATTAATCTGCAAGTCGGAAATATCCGAAGACGTATCTGACAAACTTAGCTGCTATGGAGTATGTGTTGTTCCAAAGCCTGTAAATAAAGTGGTTTTTCACCAATCAGTCAGACTTGTTTCTGCTACACGCTCTCGTATGCTGGGACTTCAAAATGAAAACTTTAAGCTTCAAACCAAAATTGAAGAAATCCGTCTTGTTAACAGAGCAAAATGCTGTTTGATCCAGTATCTGAAATTTTCTGAACCACAGGCTCACAGATATATTGAAAAACAAGCTATGGATACTCGTCAGACTCGTAAAGAAGTTGCTCAGCGTATTCTATCAACTTATGAAACATAAAAATTATAAAGCACTTTTATTACTTAGTAACAAAAGTGCTTTTATTTATGACAAATATTGACATTTAATATTTTGTATGATATTATTATATAGTATTTATAATAAACTGGAGTTTAGTATACTAAGATAAATATGACTCACCGATAATTTTTAATATTTAGGAGGAACACATTATGCAGAATCAAAAAAGAGCACTATCATTTATTAATGAAACAGGATTAACAGAGCCCGGAGATGAATTAACAGCACAAATCACTAAAACCGGAAGAAAAGTAATTAAATTGAAAAAAAGTCAAGGCATGCAAAAATATAGCGCAACACAATATTCGAATGGTACTATTGTAGAAACAAAAACAACTAAAATAAAATGATATAATTTAACAGTCTCCAGTTTAACTATAAAAACACTGAATCCCCTGAAAATAAATTCTTTTCAGGGGATATTTTTAACTGCACTATTAAAGTACCGGCAGAATCGATATAACCTTTATTCCGTTTGATTCAAATTTTTCTGAAACTTCTTCAGCTTCCTTCAATGTAATTATATCAGTGACAAATGCAGTTTGGCTGTTCTCTTCATAGATATACTCAACTTTACCTGCAATTTCATTTATTTTTTCTTTGCTGTCCGTTTCAATTCTGAAATAAACTCTTGCTTCAAGCTGTCTGTAATCTTCAACAAAATTATTATCTGATACAGATTCCCACATCTGTGAAAATACCGTTCTGTTATGCTTTACAGATTCAATAACATCTGCTAAAACTGCGCTTGCCGTTGGGAGTTTCCCCGCACCTCTTCCATAAAACATAGTCTTGTCTACACCGTCGCCATATACCATAACAGCATTGAAAACATCATCGACCCTTGACATAAGATTATCAAAAGGAACAATCATAGGCATAACTGTAGGTAATATTTTACCGTTTTTCAGTTCCTTAACCTTTGCAATCAGCTTAATAGCGCCAAACTTACTTACAATCTGAACATCTTCAAGCTTTACATCTGTGATACCCTTTGTATATACACTTTCAGGATAAACATGCTTACCGTAAACCAACGATGAAATAATACAGATTTTTCTGCATGCATCGTGTCCTTCAACGTCAGCAGCAGGATTTCTTTCTGCATAACCCAAATCCTGAGCAAGCTTAAGAGCATCGTCAAATTTCATACCGTCAACAATCATTTTGGTAAGAATGAAGTTAGTTGTACCATTTAAGATTCCTGCAACCTCGCTTATATCATTTGCCGCAAGACATCTATGCAGCGGACGAATAATCGGTATAGCACCGCCAACACTCGCTTCAAAATAATAGTTACAGTTATTTTCCTGTGCAAGCTTTAAAAGCTCGTCACCTTTAGCCGCAACAAGTTCCTTATTGGAAGTTGATACGCTGATACCTCTGGAAAGACATTCCTTAGTAAATGTAAATGCAGGTTCAACTCCGCCCATACACTCCGCAGCAGCAGTAATCTCACTGTCATTAACTATATCGTCAATATTCTTAACAAACTTATCCGCATAAGGACTGTCCGGAAATTCTCTGATATCCAGAATATATTTAACGTCCATTTCATGTCCGGCTTTTCGTTCAATCTTTTCTTTGTTTTTATAAAATAGTTCTACAACGCCGGAACCGACTACACCATAACCTAACACTGCAAATTTAGACATAAACTTCCTCCATACATATAATATATCATTCTCCTGAAAGCAGCTGAATATCCACAACACCTTTCAGCTGCGCAATAATTGATTTAATTGCCTGTGCTTCATCAAAGCTTTCCTTTAACCGCAAAGAAATAGTAACAGTTGCTACACCATCAATAGGAATGCTTTGATTAACAGTCAGTATATTTGCATTTAAATTATGAAGAGATACTAAAACACTCGACAAAACACCCGGTTCATCTCTAAGCAGCATATAAAGAGTTATAATTTTCTGCATAAGCTTCTCTTCATAAGAATAAACACTGCTTCGATATTTATAATAAGCGCTTCTCGATACCCCAACACGCTTACATGCAGCCGCAGAGCTTTTCTCTTCCTTGTTGGCAAGAAGTTTTTTCACTTCCAGTACTTTAATTATAACCTCCGGTAAAACTTCTGATTCAACAACAATTAAATGTGATTTATTTTTCATGAATATTCCTCATAATATAACAGAAATATTTAAAGTCCACCTGTGACATACAAATGTACTTGCGATATACACTATACCACAATTTTGAATTTATGTCAAGTAATCAGATCAAAAAACATAGTTCAAATTTAATTCCGGTTTACAAATTTTCATTTATATGGTATAATAATTTTAAGTACAAAAAACAGGAGGAACATGAATTGGCAAATGAAAATATCCGCAATTTCTGCATTATTGCCCATATAGACCACGGCAAATCGACCCTTGCCGACAGAATTCTTGAAAAAACCTATACTGTAGCCCAACGTGACATGGAAGAACAGCTCCTTGACAATATGGACATCGAAAGAGAACGTGGAATTACCATTAAAGCCCGTGCTGTCAGACTTAATTATAAGGCTCAGGACGGAAATGATTATGTTTTCAATTTGATTGACACGCCCGGACATGTTGACTTTAACTACGAGGTTTCTCGTTCTCTTGCAGCATGCGAGGGAGCAATCTTGGTTGTGGACGCATCACAGGGAATCGAAGCCCAAACTCTGGCAAATACTTATCTTGCAATTGAGCACGATTTGGAAGTCCTTCCGGTCGTAAATAAAATCGATCTTCCCTCTGCCGATCCGGAAAGAGTCTGCGAAGAAATTGAAAGCGTTATCGGCATTCCTGCAATGGACGCTCCGAGAATCTCTGCAAAAGCCGGAATAAATATAGAAGCTGTACTGGAACAGATTGTAAAAGATGTTCCCCCTCCTTCAGGCGATGAAAACAAACCCCTAAAGGCTCTTATTTTTGACAGCTACTATGACGCATACAAAGGCGTTATTATTTATGTAAGAATTAAAGAAGGTACAGTAAAAACCGGCGATACTATAAAACTTATGGCTACCGGCGCTGAATTTACTGTTGTTGAAGCCGGATATATGGATGCCAATAATCATATTAATCAAGGCATACTATCTGCCGGAGAAGTAGGCTATATCTCTGCGTCAATCAAAAGTATCGGCGATACACAGGTGGGCGATACCGTTACACATGCGGACAATCCGTGCGACGAAGCTCTTCCGGGATATCGAAAAGTTAATCCTATGGTTTATTCCGGTATTTATCCTGCTGACGGCGCAAAGTACGAAGATTTACGTGAAGCATTGGAAAAGCTTCAGTTAAATGACGCTTCCCTTGCTTTTGAACCAGAAACTTCTATTGCTTTGGGATTTGGATTCAGATGCGGATTTTTAGGACTTCTCCACATGGAAATTATTCAGGAACGTCTGGAACGTGAATATAACCTTGATTTGATTACAACTGCTCCATCGGTAATTTATAAAGTCAAATTGAACAGCGGAGAAACTATTTATATTGACAATCCTACCAATTATCCCGATCCGGGAACAATTGCAGAAGCGGAAGAACCTATAGTAAAAGCCGAGGTTTTAGCGCCGTCAGATTTTGTAGGAAATATTATGGAGCTTTCTCAGGAACGCAGAGGCGTATTTAAGGATATGAAATATCTTGATGAATCCAGAGTTGCCCTTCACTATGAACTGCCGCTTAACGAAATTGTATACGATTTCTTTGACGCACTGAAATCACGTACAAAAGGATATGCGTCCTTTGACTATGAAATGATAGGTTATGCTTCATCAAAACTTGTAAAGCTTGATATACTTCTTAACGGTGAAATTGTAGACGCTCTTTCTTTTATTGTGCATACCGACAGAGCATACAGCCGTGGAAGAAAAATGGTTGAAAAGCTTAAGGAAAATATTCCGAGACAGCTTTTTGAAGTCCCTATACAAGCTGCAATCGGAGGTAAAATAATTGCAAGAGAAACTATAAAAGCTATGCGTAAAGACGTACTTGCAAAGTGTTACGGCGGCGACATTACACGTAAGAAAAAACTTCTTGAAAAGCAAAAGGAAGGTAAAAAGAGAATGCGTCAGCTCGGTACAGTAAATGTACCTCAGGAAGCTTTCATGAGTGTATTAAAATTAGATGAATAAAGGTGACTGAAATGAAAAAATTTGAATGTCCTCATTGCGGAGAAAAAACTATAAGTCCCATAAAAAAAGCATTTGCAGGTAATCAAAAATCTAAGGGTACGGTCTGTCCTAACTGCGGCGGACACTGCACTAATGATATGAAATCAGCAGTTTTTCATACTATTACAGATTTTATAATGCTTGTGTTTGTAATCATATTTTACTTTGCAATGCCAAGCGGTACTAATTTCTTTTATATGGCAGCAGCAATTATTATAACTTTTATTATTAACAGAATTGCTGACGCTTTTTTCTTCTCACTTGCACCGAGTATGAGAATTGATGTAAAATGAAACCGATCGGTATCTATATACACGTTCCTTTTTGTGCTAAAAAATGCCCTTACTGCGATTTCTATTCATGTTCCTATAATTTAAAATCCGCTGAAAAATATACTGATGCAATTATCCGTGACATTACAAACCTTCCCAAAGACATTTATGCCGATACCATTTATTTCGGCGGCGGAACGCCTTCTCTTTTGCCTATTAATATGCTTAATAAAATACTTACGGCATTGTCTTATAGCTGTAATATTATAAATCCAGAAGTAACTTTAGAAGTAAATCCCTGCACCGTAACAAAAGAAAAACTTTTCCACTACATTAATATCGGCATTAACAGACTTTCATTTGGAATACAATCCGTTCATGACGATGAACTTAAACTTCTCGGAAGAATTCATACATGGAAAAAAGCTGAAGAAATAATAAAATCAGCACAAATTATTGGTTTTAATAATATTTCATGCGATGTTATTATTGGTTTGCCTAAGCAAAATGTTTACAAAATAAAAACAACATTAAACAAAATTGCAGAATTATCCGTACAACATATTTCTGCCTATATACTAAAAATAGAAGAAAATACTCCGTTCAATACTCCTGATATTATTAATATTTTACCTGATGACGATCATGTTTCTGACCTGTATCTTTTTATGGTCAAGGAGCTTCAAAAACTAGGATATAATCAATACGAAATATCCAATTTTTCCAAAATCGGATTTGAAAGCAGACATAATTTAAAATACTGGAAATGTCATGATTATATAGGATTAGGACCGTCTGCACATTCTTGCTTTAACGGAGAAAGATTCTGCATCTCTTCTGATTTAAATAAATACATAAATAGTACGGAAAAAATAATTACCGATAAAAGTCCATATAATGACGATGAAAAAATTATGCTCGGTCTAAGATTGACAGAAGGTATTAATATAAACAATTTTCCGAATAAAAAAGCATTACTTTTAAAAAAAGCCAAGCTATTTCAAAAGCTGGGTCTAGTAAATATTGAAAATAATTTTATTAAATTAACTCCGGAAGGATTTCTTGTTTCAAATAGTATTATAAATGAATTTATATAAAAAGAGCAGTTAATAAACTGCTCTTTTATCTATGTATTAAAATATTGAATCCATAAGACACCAATCACCATCTATTTTGTAAACATTAATTGTAGTGGTATCTTCATCCTTATCATCGTCACCCTTGATTTTCATTTTTATTTTAAGTTCATATCCTTTAGAAACTTTAACCTTTTCATCATATTTATCCTTAATGCTGTCTTCAAGTTCCTCAAGGTCATCCTTATCAATTTTTTCCTTATCCTTTATCTTATAGGAAACTTTAATATCATCGCCGTATTCACCCTCAAGCATACCGGTAATGAACTCCAAGGATTCATCAAGATCGTCATAAATTTCACTTTTCTTTTCATCTTCATATTCATATTCAATTAGAAATTCCGGCATTGATTTGTAGAGATATTTTCCTTTTCCTGTTTCAATAGCTTTCATCATATTATCAACAGGTTTCTTATATCCACCGCCAAACAGTAAATTAAACAGAACAATAAGAATAACCAAAACAACCGCTGCCGCTGCAATTATTACCGCCACTGCTTTATTAGAGCTTTTATTAACTGTCGTAATACCTTCTACAGTCGTCGTTCCTTCCTGTGACGCACCGCAAAAACTGCAAATATTAGCGCCATCTTCTATTTCTTTACCACATTGCATACAAAATTTACTCATATTTACCCCCATATTTATTTTTTTATATAATATCATAAAATAAACAAAATGTCAATCAATCTCAAAAAATTTCAGCAGGACAGCCAAAATCAGATTTGTTCGTTTTATTATTTTGATAAATCATTAATAATAGTTCTAAGCATTTCTATGGAATTATCATGATTCTTCTGTGTATCCTTTTCAGAACTTAGATTAGAAGTCACCTTACGAATACCTATATACAAATCCTCAGGAACAGTTTCTTCATCACTGCCGATCAATTCAGCAAATTTTGTATCCTTGAGATACAAACCGTAACCCTTTACATAAGGACAATCGGGAAAATATACTTCAAGATTTTCAAGCGTATTTTCCGGCTGAATCAATTCATCGGATTTTCCATCAGCAATAATCATCATAGTTTCACCCATCTGAAACTGTGTTGCAAGATTAGACAAATTATTATCATATGCTGATAAACCTTGTGTATTTTCCGATTCATCATCAGAAATAGGAATATAAATCAAATTGACGTATTGTTTACCATCTTCATTATAATCATTTACGCAATTATCCAACATCTCCGTCATAGATTTGTAATGTGAATATAAATCAGTATCATTACATAGAAGCATTACATTAATATCAGCTTTAACTGTAGTCAGCGTATCATATATAAGGAATCCGGACATCAAAACCAAAAATGAAGTAATTCCAAGCCACCATTTATTATGATAAATAAAATTTTTAAATTTTTGCCATATATTATAGTTTTTTTTATCATCAGTCACTGATTCAGGTTTATCGGATTCTTCAATAACTCCTTGTTTAATTTTTAAAAGTTCAATCTTTTCTTCAGCCAGTTTGTGGGAATACTCTTCCCTTTCATTTTCTTCTTCTTTTTCCATGCGAAGAATTTCTTCTTCCCTTTGTTTTTTCTCCTTTTCATTAACCATATGAACTGTTTCAAGTATACTAGGCTGATGTTTATTATTTTTCTTATCCTGCATTTTTGCTCCTTAAAAATATACAGATATACACTTGTTATTAAATGTAACTCGTATTTATATCATTTTTCAGTTGTTATCTAAATACGAAAAAAGCCCGTATATACGGGCTTTTTTCGTATTTAGATAACAACTGAAAAATGATATAAATAC
>CATKAZ010000104.1 GCA_949745795.1 uncultured Oscillospiraceae bacterium
ATATATTCTTTTCTTTTTTAGTTATTCAAATAAATATTTCGCCATAACATTATCATGCTTAACAAATAAAAAATTACTTTTTGAATCGGTAAATTTAAATCCCAATTCCGCTAGATCCTCTTTAGCTTTTTCTCTGGTATCAATAATAGCTTTTAAAGTACTTTGAAAATACTGTTCATCTCTAACAGCTTCCGCACCGCATATTTGAGTGATATGATTCATCGTATAAGAATTAATAGAAAATTTAACATCATTAAGATATTTAATTAGCTTAGAATTTCCCATAGCAAATCCAATTCTCATTCCAGCCATTGATCTGGACTTTGAAAACGTCTGAATCACAAGAAGATTTTCATACTTATCAATTAATTTTAAACAGCTTTCACCGCCGAAATCAATATATGCTTCATCAATTATTACAATTGAATCCGGATTTGCCTTTATAATATCTTCTATCATTTCTACACTTTCCAATACACCTGTGGGAGCATTGGGATTAGGAAAAATAATACCGCCGTTTTCGATTTTATAATCATCAGGATTAATTCTAAAATTGTTATCTAATGGAATACGCTTATATGGAATCCTATGAACTTCTGCCCAAACATCATAAAAGGAATAAGTTATATCCGGAAACAAAATTGGTTTATCCGAATTAAAAAATGTCATAAAAGCCATAGATATTACATCATCAGATCCTACTCCTACGAATATCTGAGATTTATCAAGATTATATCTCTTTGCAAGTTCAGACACAAGTACATCAGCATTCGTATCCGGATATAAACGCATTCTGCCTATATCAAAATTATCTAACACCTGTCTTATGCCCGGACACGGCGGATATGGATTTTCATTTGTATTAAGCTTGATTATGTCATTTTCTTTTGGCTGCTCACCTGGTACATAAGGTTCAACATGTCTTATATTATTTTCCCAGCTCATATTAATCTCCGTTCTGCCGAACAAGGCTTTTATATTTCAAACTCTAGACTTATTCGAATCTTACTTTTATAGCATTTGCGTGAGCTGTAAGTCCTTCCTTTTCAGCAATCAGCACTATATCGTCTTTTGCTTCACGCAAAGCTTCTTCCGTATAGTAAATATAACTGGATCGCTTTACAAAGCTATACACTGAAAGCGGAGAGAAGAACCGTGCCGTACCGCTTGTAGGCAAAACATGGTTAGGACCTGCATAATAATCTCCCAAAGGCTCTGAAGCGTACTGTCCCAAAAATACAGAACCTGCATTATCAAGCTTACCTATATACTCTGTAGGATTTTTCATAAGTACTTCAAGGTGCTCAGGAGCAATTGCATTTGCAAGCTCAACGGCACAGTGAGGACAATCGCATACAATGATCATTCCGTAATCGGTAAGGGACTTTTCAATTATATCCTTTCTGGAAAGATACTGAATCTGTCTTTCAATTTCAACGATAGTTTTATCTGCAATTTCTTCACTTGTTGTCAGCAGAATTGAAGACGCCAGCTTATCGTGTTCAGCCTGAGACATAAGATCTGCCGCAATAAATTTAGGATCGGCAGTTTCATCTGCCATAATAAGTATTTCACTGGGTCCGGCAATCATATCAATATCAACCTGACCGTAAAGAAGCTTCTTTGCAGTAGCAACATAAATATTTCCCGGACCGACAATCTTATCGACTTTAGGAATTGATTCTGTACCGTAAGCTAAAGCTGCAACAGCCTGAGCGCCGCCTGTAAGGAAAATTCTGTCTACTCCGCAAACAGCTGCCGCAACAAGTATATCTTTATTGGGAGTGCCGTCCTTAAGCGGCGGAGTAACCATAATAATTTCCTTCACTCCGGCAATCTTTGCAGGTATAGCATTCATAATAACGCTGGACGGATATGCTGCCGTACCTCCGGGTACATAAAGACCCACTCTTTCAAGTCCTCTTACTCTCTGACCAAGGAGTACTCCATTGTCTTTTGAATGCATAAAACCATTTTCTCTCTGACGATTATGAAAATCTGCAACATTTTCCATGGAGTTCAAAAGAGCATTTACAAAATCCTCATCAGCTTCTTCAAGAGCGTTATTTATGACTTCTTGTGGAACTTCATAATACTCCGGCAGACTTCCGTCAAATTTCAAAGTATAATCATTAACCGCCTTATCGCCGTTTTCCTTTACGTTTTCAATTATTGCGGTTACAATCTGTTCAACCTTTTTATTGGTCTCACCGCTTCTTTTTTTCAGATTTTCAAGGAATTCAATTTCATCTTTTCCATTTGCATATATTTTATTTATCATTTTAAATTCTCCTCAATAATACTAATCAGATCTTCTATTTCTTTCTGACGAAGCTTTAAGCTTACAGTATTGACAATTAATCTCGCTGAAATAGAAATTATATCTTCAATAACTTCCAATCCGTTTTCCTTTAGAGTCGTACCGGTTTCTACAATGTCTACAATTCCGTTCGAAAGCTCCAGCAATGGAGCAAGCTCGACAGAACCTTCAATTTTTACTATATCAATATCCATGCCCTTACTTTCAAAAAAATTTCTTGCAACATTTGGATATTTAGTAGCAATTGTCTTTACTCCGTATCCCTCATAAAAATCAGCGCCTTTTTTAGCAGCAAGTGCAAATTTACACCGACCGAATCCTAAGTCCACTAATTCAAAAAACTTACCGCTCATTTCAATAATTGTATCTTTTCCCACAACACCCATATCGCATACACCATGCTCAACATATGTAATAACATCGTTTGCTTTGGCAAGTACAACTTCAATATTAGCATTTTTAATCGGAAGAATTAATTTTCTTCCCTTATCTCTTACGGCTGTACAGTCAAAGCCTGACTTTTCCAGAAGATTTACAGTATCCTTTTCCAATCTTCCTTTTGTAAGTGCTATTCTCAATGGTTTTGACATTTATTTTACCTCCGTTACTGTTTCACCGACAGATATTATATTTTCTATATTTTTTTCTTCAGAATATTTTTTTGTTTCTTCAATTGAATCGAATAAAGATATTTCAACCTTTTTATGTTCTTTTCTTAATTCCTCGGCAATCTTCAATGCTTTCATTTCATATCCCGGTTCAGAATATACAATTGTATTCACATCAAAAGCTTCAACAGGATTATGCTTCATCTCAACCTTTGTAACTGCATCAACATTAACCGCAAATCCTGTTGCAGGAACATCATATCCAAAATCCGAAATAAGCTTGTCATAACGACCGCCTGATAAAACTTCTTCACCATATCCTTCAAGGTATCCCTTAATTATAATACCTGTATAATAGTCGGTACGGTTTACCATTCCTAAATCTACAGTAAGATTTCCATTACCGATAATCTGTGAAATATCATTATATAAATCTTTAAGATTAGCAAGTATTGCATCAATCTTTTCATCAGAAAATAATTTAGAAGCTTTTTCAAATACCTCTTCTCCGCCGAAAAGTCTCGGAAGTTTCTTTAAAGCATGTGTGATATCATTTTTACCTATACTGTCAAGATAATCATTTAATGCCGGATAATTCTTATTTTCAATATAATTTCTTATAATTTCCTTTTGTTCATCATTAGCATCAAGTTTATTAACAAGTTCATGAAAAAATCTTATATCACCGATTTCCAGTGAAAAGCTGTTGGAAGAACATGACTCCAGCACTTCTATTGCAGTTGAAATAACCTCCAGATCTGCCATCTTAGACGACGAACCGATAAGCTCGATTCCTGTTTGTACTATCTGTGCGCTTTTTCCTTTTAAAGACGGAGCCATATTAAATACACACTGATTATAATATAATCTCATAGGAAGCGGAGTATCTTTAAGTCTTGTTGCAACTATTCTTGCAATTGGAATAGTATTGTCAGGTCTAAGTACTAATAGTCTGCCTTTGCAGTCTGTCAGCTTAAAAAGCTTTTCCTGAGGGAAATAAGTTGAACTATGATTGAAAACATCATAAAATTCTATACTTGGAGTTATAAGCTCATAATATCCCCTTCCATTAAAAATCTTATGGATTTTATTTTCAATTGATTGTCTGATTATACACTCTTCAAAAAGAAGGTCTTTTGTTCCTTCCGGAGTAATTAGATCATTACTTCTCATTGGTTTCTCTCCTTGTTTTTCACTTTAGTACGCTAATATGATAACATGATGATTATAAAAAGTCAAGTTAAAATAATGTCATTTGACTGGTTTTAGGCAAATTACCCAATGCACCCATTCTTTCCAGTGCTTCTATTGTTGTTTTTGACGCACCGCTCTTTTCCTGAAGTTCTTCAATAGATATATAATCTTTTTTCTGTGCAGCTTCATACAACTTCAATGCCGCATTTTCTCCGACGCCGGAAATGGCATTAAACGGAATCCGAATTTTCCCGTCTTCAATAAGATATTTCAACGCATGAGATCTATAAATATCCACTGGAAGAAAATCATATCCTCGTGACATCATTTCATTAATAATTAAAAGCAAATCATACGTATCTTTTTCCTTAGCACTTTTTTCATTACCCATTGCTTTTAACTGTTCAATTTTATTTCTTACTGCATTAATTCCGCTGACAACTGTTTCTATATCAAAATCAGCGCCTCTCGTAGTAAAATATGTAGAATAAAATTCAAGCGGCTTATAAAGCTTGAACCATCCTAGTTTTATAGCTGCTATAACATACGCAGCAGCATGAGCTTTAGGAAACATGTATTTAATTTTAAGACAACTGTCAATATACCACTGCGGCACATCATGTTCCTTTAGCATATCTATTATTTCCGGTGTAAAAAACTTAGGCGCTTTGCCTTTTCGGGTAAATTCCATAATATTAAATGCCATTTTAGGTTCTACGCCCTTATAAAGTAAATATGTCATAATACTGTCACGAGTACCGATAACGTCTGAAATAGTACAAATATTCTGATCTATAAGATCCTTTGCATTTCCCAGCCAAACGTCTGTACCGTGTGACAATCCAGATATTTGTAAAAAGTCACTGAATTTAGTAGGCTTGGCGTCAATTAGCATTTGGATCGTAAATCCTGTTCCCATTTCAGGAATACCCAAGCTTCCCGTCTGACAGTATATTTCTTCAGGCGTCACGTCAAGTACTTCAGCCGAAGTACACATTTTTATAACCTTTGGATCAGATGTAGGAACATCTTTTATTTTTATTCCTGTAATATCTTCAAGATGTTTGTAAAGGGTTGGCACAACATGTCCCAATTCATCAAGCTTTAAAATAGTATCATGAAGAGAATGGAAGTCAAAATGTGTGGTAACAACATCTGATTCATCTGATTCTGCCGGATGCTGTATAGGTGTAAAGTCATAAACTTCATAATCAGACGGAACAACAACCATTCCCCCGGGATGCTGACCTGTTGTTCTTTTTACTCCGGTACAGCCGATTGACAATCTGTTTTCTTCAGCCGGATTAGCAGTCTTTCCTGTTTCTTCTAGGTAATGCTTTGCATAACCAAAAGCAGTCTTAGACTGCACACCGCTTATTGTTCCGGCTTTAAATACATTTTTCGGTCCGAACAATTCTTCGGTATACCTATGTGCGCTGCCCTGATATTCACCGGAAAAATTCAAATCTATATCCGGGGCTTTATCACCGTCAAAACCAAGAAATGTTTCAAACGGAATATCATGCCCGTCACGTTTCATATCTGTTCCGCATTTAGGACAGTTTTTCTGAGGTAAATCAAAACCGGAACCGATACTTCCGTCCATAATAAATTCACTGTACTGACATTCCGGACATACATAATGAGGAGCTAACGGATTAACCTCGGAAATACCTGCCATAGAAGCTACAAATGAAGAACCTACAGAACCTCTTGAACCTACAAGATATCCATGTTCCTCTGAATTCCATACAAGCTTCTGCGCAATAATATACAATACCGAAAATCCATGCTTTATAATTGACTCAAGCTCACGATTAAGTCGTTTTTCGACAATTTCAGGCAATGGATCACCGTATATGCTCTTTGCTCTTTCATTTGTTATGCGTACCAGATCTTCCTGTGCTCCGGGAAGATCCGGAGTAAATGTTCCCTTTGGAATAGGACGTATATCATTTTCGATCCAATCGGCTATCATATTAGTATTTTCAACAACAACCTCATAAGCCTTTTTTTCACCCAGATATTTAAATTCCTCCAACATTTCATCAGTAGTACGCAGATAAAGAGGAGGCTGATTATCAGCGTCTTTAAAGCCGTTTCCTGTCATTAGTATCTTACGGAAAATACTGTCTTCTTTATCCATAAAATGAACATCGCATGTTGCACAAACAGGAATATTAAGCTTTTCTCCCAGTTCAACAATTTTTTTATTATAGTTTTCCAGTTCTTCTACCGTTTCAACAGTACCGTTCCTCAGCATAAATTCATTGTTCATAACCGGCTGAATTTCCAAATAATCATAAAATGCTGCAAGCTCTTCAATTTCATTTTGAGGATGCTTGTCTATTATAGCTCGGAATAGTTCTCCCGCTTCACAGGCGCTTCCGAATATTAATCCTTCTCTGTGCTTTAGCAGTTCAGATTTCGGCATAAGAGGTTTTTTATAAAAATAATTTAACTGACTATAAGATATAAGCTTATAAAGATTTTTTAGACCTACACTGTTTTTCACTAGAATTATTTGATGATATGATTTAAGCTTTTTAACATCTATTTTATTTACTTTTGTATTTAAATCACATAATTTTTCAACACCATTATTTTTAATAAGCCGATTCATAAGTTCAAGAAAAATCTTTGCAAGCATCAGTGCGTCATCACATGCACGGTGATGCTCAAATTTACCCAATTTTAAATGTTTTGCAACCGTATCCAATTTATGCTTTCCAAGTTCAGGCAGCATTGCACGGCACATTACAAGACTGTCAATACTGGAATATTCATGAGTAATATTATGTCTGCGGCATACTGCATCAATAAATGAGTTATCAAACCGTGCATTATGAGCAACCATTACCGGATTTTCACCGCAAAAGTTCAAAAACTGTTCAACAGCTTCTTTTTCTTTAGGTGCATTTGCAACCATTCCGTCATTGATACCGGTAAGTTCAACAATTTTCTGTGGTATCGGTTTTTCGGGATTAACCATAATATTGAAACTATCAATAATACGCATATTTTTAATTTTAACAGCACCGATTTCAGTTAATCTTTCTTTTTCTACATTTAAACCGGTAGTTTCTACATCGTATATTATAATTTCATCATTAACATCTCTGGAATCAAATTTATTGATAATATTTATAGGATTAATGTCATTTACAACATATGCTTCGCAGCCATATATTACCTTAAAATCCTCTAGTCCGGCTGATGCATTCATTGCATCTGGAAAAGCCTGTACAACGCCGTGATCGGTTATAGCAATAGCTTTATGTCCCCATGAATGTGCTCGTTTAATTAAGGCTGCCGTATCAGTTACCGCATCCATTGCAGACATATTTGTATGCAAATGAAGTTCAACACGTTTCTTCTCTGCATTATCCTGCTTTTGTTTCTTTTTGACTGATACAATAGAAAATGGTCTTACTGTGATATCTTTAGAAAATGTATCGAATTCAATTGAACCTGATACGATAACCGTTGTTCCCTTTTTAAGCTTATCTACAGCTATTTCATCCTTTTTAGGATCAACAAACATTTTCATTTGTACTGAACCCGTATAATCAGTAATAAAATATGTATATATTGTTTTACCGCTTTTTGTATTTCTGGGTTCTCCCACATCAAAAATATCAGCCATTACAGTTACTTTTCTATCCAGTTCAGATATTGCAGAAGCTATTGATTCAGGAGTATTTCTTATATTACGTCCCATAATAATTTCTGCTGAATTATTAATAATTTCAAATGGCATTTCCAGTAATGAAATATCCGCAGAAGTATTTTTCTGCGGTTTGGGAGAAGGTATTTCCCTAGAAACCTGAACATTTTCAATCTGTTCTTGATGCTGAGGTATTGACGCTCTTACTTCCTCCATCATTTTTTCATGTTCCGCAACATTAACGTTATGTTCACCTGTAAGTTCAACGTCAATCTTAAGATTAAATTCTTCCTGAATAAGCTTAGATAATTCACCGCAGAAATTGGATTTTATAAGCAAATCATATCCGCCGTTTTTTAATTCGATAGAAAGAAATCCATTTTTATATTTTACATCGGCATTATCTAAAAAACCATTTACTACAGATAGCTTTCTTTTAAGCTGTGAAATCAGATCATTATAATAATCCATTGTAAACATTTCCGGAAGATATGTACAATAAAGATTAATTTTATCCAGACTTAATATTTTTTCCAGATTTTTTTCAAACGATATAATATCTTTATATGGAATTAAATCGCAAAAGTTTACATAAAACGATATTTCAGTCAAGTTTGCTGAATATGTTATTTTATAAATCTTTCCGTTTTTAATAATTTGCGGAATATCAGATGTATATTCATTCAAAAATTCTCCTAATCTGATTTCAGTCATTTTACACTCCTATAATAATTTAATTTCTTTAAGTAATTCCGAAACAATATCTTCTTCGGGAATTTTTCTCAAGATCTCACCTTTTTTAAACAGTACCGCACATTTATCTCCGCCGGCTATGCCTATATCTGCCTCTTTAGCCTCTCCCGGACCATTTACAATACAACCCATTACTGCAATTTTTATATTTTTATCAATATCCTTTACAGCCTCTTCTATCATACATGCTGCTTTTACAAGATCAATTCTAGTTCTTCCGCATGTAGGACATGAAATAATCTCCACACCGTTTCCCCGTCCCACTGACTTTAAAATATCCTTTGCCGCATATATTTCTTTTACAGGATCTCCGGTTAACGAAACTCTTATAGTTTCTCCTATTCCGTCACACAAAAGCGAACCAATTCCCACAGCTGACTTTATAATACCCATTCTCTCTGTTCCGGCTTCAGTAACGCCGAGATGCATAGGATACCCGCATTTCAGCGCTGCCAGTCTGTAGCTGTCGATCATAGTTTTAACGTTTGATGATTTTATAGAAATAACAATATCCTCAAAATCAAATCTTTCAAGAAGCTTTACATGATACAATGCACTTTCAACCAGGGCTTCAGAAGTCGGTGCCTGATACCTTTCAAGTATATGCTTTTCAAGAGAACCTGAATTTACTCCTATTCTAATTGGAATGTTTTTATTAGCGCATGTAACGGCAACCTGCTTCACTCTGTCTATATCACCGATGTTTCCGGGATTAATTCTTATTTTATCTACACCTGCATCAGCAGCTGCAAGAGCAAGTTTATAATCAAAATGTATATCAGCCACAAGCGGAATATTGATTTTATCCTTAATTGCCGGAATAAGCTTTATAGCATCAATATTCGGAATTGCCGCCCTAATAATATCACATCCGGCTTTTTCCAGTTCAACCGCCTGATTTACACTTCCTTCAATATCATCTGATCTTTTATTCAACATTGACTGAATATATATTTTTTCACCGTTTAGAATATAATCCTTAACTTTAACTTCTTTAACAGTTCTCATTGTAATTTACCTACCCTATTAATTTTCTTATATCACTAAAAGTAACTGCAACAATAAGCAACATCAGCAATGCCATTCCTATTAAATGAACAATACCTTCATGTTCCGGCTTTACCGGTTTGCGTCTTATTGCCTCGACAAGAAGAAACAGAAATCTTCCGCCGTCAAGTCCCGGAATAGGAAGCAAATTGAAAATTCCAAGATTGATTGTTATAAATATCGTAAGGTTTATTAATGTCATAAATGACTCTTTAACTGTTTCACCTGCGTCAGCTGCATCGCCTATAGCTCCGACCAATCCAACTGGTCCGGAAAGATCATTAAATCCATATTTTCCTGTTACTAAATCAATTAAAGAAATCCATATCATTCTTGCTGTTGAAACAGTATCCTTTCCTGAATAACTTAATACATTTAATGGATTTTTATTTAACGCCTTAATATGAAAATCTATAACAGAATCAGTTGCGTTGTCATGAAACATAACATCGTTTAACGTAATTTTTTTACCGTCTCTTTTAACAACAATATCAAATTTACCGTCCTCGTCCGAATAAAGCTTATAACTTAAATCACTGGTAGTAAAAATTCTCATACCGTCCATTTTTATAATTTCGTCGCCTTCTCTGAGTCCGCATTCATAGCTTTGTGCAGTAATTACTTCACTTGTATCTGACTGTGTATTAAACCCTCCAACTATTGTGCTGGGAACCGCATTGCGCATACATGTCAAAATAACAATAAGTACAAATCCCAGAAGTATATTCATGAACGCTCCCGCAACTATTACAAGCATTCTTTTCCATACAGGTTTATTACCGAATGCACGGCTGTTATCGCTTTCCTGATCGTCCCCTTCCATTGAACAAAAACCGCCAACGGGAAAAAGTCTAAGTGAATATTCTGTTTCACCTATTTGTTTTTTAAGAATTCTCGGTCCCATACCCAAAGCAAACTTATTTACTTTTATTCCGCAAAGTTTTGCAACAAAAAAATGACCGAATTCATGTATAAAAATTATAACTCCGAAAATAATGATTGCCAGAATATATTTCAGCATAATACCTCCTAATTTACTCGACTGTTAACAAAATCTCTTGCAGCCCTATCCAATTCAACTACATCCTCATAAGATGCTATTTCTCGGTAAGAAAAGCTTTCAATAGAACTTTCTGCCAATTTTCCTATATCAAGAAACCCTATTTTTCCTGTGAGAAAATGTTTTACTGCTTCTTCGTTTGCACTGTTAACAATACACGGATAGGCACCCCCTCTTCCGATGGCTTCAATACATGCCGAAAGACACCTGAAAGTTTTATAATCGGGTTTTTCAAAAGTAAGCGTACCGTAATCAGTCAGATTTAACGGTCGGCAGCTGCATTCCATTCTTTCGGGATAAAGAATAGAATATTGAATAGGTATTTTCATATCAGGCACACCCATTTGCGCTATAACAGAATTATCATTAAACTCAACTGCCGAATGAACAACACTTTGCTTATGCACTATGATTTCAATCTGATTGGGATCAAGGTCAAAAAGCCATTTAGCTTCAATGAATTCCAATCCCTTATTCATAAGAGTTGAGGAATCAATAGTGATCTTATTTCCCATACTCCAATTCGGATGATTTAGAGCCTGTTCAATAGACACATTTTCCAGTTCCTTTTGAGTTTTTCCAAAAAACGGACCACCTGACGCCGTCAGAAAAATTTTTTTCAGCTGGGAACGTTTATTTCCCTGAAGACACTGAAAAATTGCCGAATGCTCACTATCAACAGGATAAATTTTAATATTTTTCTCTTTGGCTGCCTTCATCACAAGATTTCCGCCTGCAACAAGAGTTTCTTTATTGGCAAGCGCAATATCTTTACCGGAATTAATTGCTTTTAATGTTGGAAGAAGACCAACCATACCTACAACAGAATTTAAAAGCAATCCTCCGGAATTATCAGACGCTATTTCACATAAGCCTTCCATTCCTGTAAGAATCTTAATATTCGTCCCATTAAGTAAAAATTTCAATTCATTATAATACTTATCATCAAAAATGCATGCTGTTTTAACATTATTTTCTAAGCATTGATCTGCAAGCATTTTAAAATTTTTGTTTGCGGCAAGTGCATGAATTTTAATATTATGCATTCGGGCAACTTCTATAGCTTGTGTGCCTATAGAACCGGTTGATCCAAGAATTGATATTACCTTATTCATATAATTATATGCCAATTTAAAGGCATAATACCAGCCTTTCATTATTTTTTTCACAAAACAGGGGCCATTTTAAGCCCCTGTTTTTCCATTATTTATAAATATTAAAAATAGTAATAAATGCATAAAGACACGGAGCTACAAAAACAACACTATCAAAACGATCCATAAGACCGCCGTGACCCGGCATGATATTTCCATAATCCTTTATACCGCACTGTCTTTTAATCACAGACGCTGATAAATCTCCAAGTGTCCCTACAATTGCTAAAGCCATTCCTAATATGCAAACTTTAAAATAATTTACACTTACAGTATAATCAGTAAAATGTTGAAGAATCTTTGAATAACCAAAATTAATAAGCATAAACAACAGACCGGTTATAAAAATTCCTCCGACAAATCCCTCAACTGTCTTTTTAGGACTGACCTCCGGACATAATTTATTTTTACCCATAAAAGTTCCGACAAAATATGCTCCGGAATCAGCAAGCCATGCTCCGCATAATCCCATAATCAAATACATCAATCCATTTATCTTATCAATATCATGCAATATAACAAGACTGCTCATTGCATTGCTTATGAGTAACGACGCAGCAATTATAAACATTACTCTATTATATTTCAATGAATTATGATACACAATATATGTTATAAAAATGCATGTCACCAAAAGAAAAGCAACAGCAAATTTATATTTTGAAGCTGCTCCTGTTACAATAAACGGATTAACAACTGCATAAATCAAAGACAGAATACAAGTTAATCTAAATTTAACACATTGCGCTGCCTTCAAAACTTCATAAACCATTATCACTGAAATCAATGATATTGCAATGTTTAAAACAATCGTTTTATGAAAAATAAGAATAACTACAGCTAATAAAATCCCTATTGCAGAAGAAAGTAATCTGACTGCCATTCAGACACCTCCAAATCGTCTTGAACGTTTTCCAAACTCAATTAATGCTTTATTCAATTCATTAGGGGAAAAATCCGGCCACAAAACATCTGTAAAATAAAATTCAGCATATGCAGACTGCCATATAAGAAAATTTGAAAGCCGCAATTCTCCGCTTGGTCTTATCATCAGATCAACGTCAGGAACATCGGCAGTATACAAATATCTCTGAAACTTATCTTCGGTAATTTCGTCTGGTTGAATTTTACCGCTTTTAACCTGTTCTGAAAGTATTTTTGCTGCATGAACTATTTCATCACGTCCGCCATAATTTATAGCAAGCAGCATTGTCATTTTATTATAATCTTTAGTATCTTCTTCAAGATCATTCATTTTCTTTTGAAGATCGTCATCAAATATAGTTTTATCACCCAAAAATAAAACTCTGACTTCTTCTCCTATATAATTACGCACATCAATTATGTACTCTCTGAACAGTTCAATAATTGCGCTGACTTCATCTTCCGGCCGTTTCCAGTTTTCCGTAGAAAAAGCATAAAACGTAACATTTTTGATACCAATATCCTTGCAGTATCTTGTAATTTTTTTAAATGTCTTTGCCCCTTCCCTGTGACCAAACCTTCTTGGCAATCCACGCTTTTTTGCCCATCTGCCATTTCCATCCATTATAAATGCAATATGTTCAGGCAATTTATCCGGTAATTTTTCCGCTGTTTTTTTATTAAATAATGCCATACTTTTCCAACCTTATATTACAGGCTCATAATTTCTTTTTCCTTTTCGGAAACAAGATTATCTATATTTTTACAGAATTTATCAGTTAAATTCTGTACGTCCTTTTCAAATCCCTTCAAATCATCTTCTGTAATCTCGCCGTCTTTTTTCATAGTTTTCAAAGATTCAAGTGCATCTCTTCTTATTGAACGAACGGCTACCTTTGTTTCTTCACCGTATTTTTTTATTTCCTTGCAAAGCTCCTTACGTTTTTCTTCGGTCGGCTGAGGAAATACAAGCCTTATAACCTTACCGTCATTGGTTGGAGTAATTCCGATATCTGATGTCATAATTGCTTTTTCAATTGCTTTTAATGTTGAAATATCCCATGGCTGAATCAAAAGTATTCTGGCCTCAGAAACTGAAATAGCTGCCATCTGATTTATAGGTGTCGGTACGCCGTAATAATCTACCATAGCTTTATCAAGTACTGCCGGATTTGCTCTGCCTGCTCTGATTGCAGCAAACTCGCCTTTAAGTCTATCTACAGATTTAGTCATTTTACCTTCTGCTTTTTTTATTTTTTCATTCATGATTACTTCTCCTTTATAATAGTTCCAATATTTTTGCCCATTATTGCGTCATAAATATTATCAGGACGGCTAAGATCAAATACCAAAAGTCCCATATCATTATCACGGCACATAGTAGCGGCTGTACTATCCATCACTGCTAATTCTTGATTTAATACATCGCTGAATGTCAGTGAATCATATTTAACAGCATCATCAAATTTATTTGGATCTTTATCATATACTCCGTCAACCATTGTAGCTTTCAATAAAATATCAGCTTCAATTTCAACAGCTCTTAATGCAGCAGCGGTATCGGTAGAGAAGAACGGATTTCCTGTCCCGCATCCGAAAATTACTAATCTGCCTTTTTTCAAATGTGACATCGCCTTATTTCTTATATAAGGTTCGGCCACCTGCTGCATAGTAATAGCAGTCTGCACTCTTACATCAATATCCATTGATTCTAAAACATCGGCAATAGCCAATGCATTAATTGTAGTTGCAAGCATTCCCATATGATCAGCTCTTGTTCTGTCCATACCGCCGCTGGAACGTCCACGCCAGAAGTTTCCGCCGCCGACTACTATTCCCATTTCAACACCCGCATCAGCACATTTTTTTATACTTTTACAAATGTCAGTAATTATATTATAGTCCAGACCGAATTTATTATTTCCGGCCAAAGCCTCACCGCTTAATTTTAAAAGTACTCTCTTATATTTATGTTCCATTTTTACACCTCTCAAAACATTCTTTTTCTATTTTACACTAAAATTACCAAGATGTAAAGTATATTTATACAAATTTATTAAAAATGATTTATATCAAACACAAAAACCCGAAAACATTAAATTTTCGGGTCGGAACTTAGGTTGAAATATTTTACAATATCCGCTTTCGGCCTTGCACCGTTTATCTGCTTTACTGCCTTTCCATTTTCAAATAAAATAAAAGTAGGTATACTCATAACTCCAAAGCGTTCTGCCAAATCCGAACATTCATCAATATTTATTTTACAAAATTTTATATTCTTAAAATTTTGTTCAAGTTCCTGAAAAACAGGAGTCATCATTTTACATGGACCGCACCAATCTGCCCAAAAGTCAATTAATATTTTACCTTTATAATCTAAAACTTCTTTTGCAAAGTTATTGTCATTAATAATATTCATATATTCTCCTTAATATAATCTTTATATGAATATTTTATCACCTTTTTTAAAAAATATCAATTATTTATAAAAAAATAACTTCCTTTTTGATTTATCTCATTTATGAGTTTCATCAAAAGGAAGTATTTTATTTGTTTTAAATATATAATAATTATAATTTTACAAAATAAAGCAAATTAATCCGCTGCATCCCTCATTAATTACACGTTCCAGAGTTTCCTGTAATTTCATTCTGGCATCTACCGGCATTTTATAAAGCTTATTATGAAGTCCTTCATTTACCAGCTCGTGAAGAGATTTACCGAAAATGTTTGATTCCCATATTTTTTTAGGATCTTCTTCAAATCCAGACAATAGATACATAACAAGCTCTTCACTCTGTTTTTCTGTACCTACTATAGGACTTACTGTTGTATTAATGGCAGCTTTCATTAAATGAATTGAAGGAGCAGAAGCTTTAAGCTTTACGCCGTATTTTCCTCCCTGCTTTATAATTTCAGGTTCTTCTAAAGAAAGCTCATCTATATCAGGCATTACGATTCCATAACCTGTTGCTTCAACTTCATCAAGCGCCGGCTTGATTTTTTCATATTCTTTCTTTATTTTATTAAGTTCCATTAATATTGGAAGCAAATCACTTTCATTTACAATCTCTATACCTGTTGTTTCACCGAGTATTCTATAAAATAGTGTACTGTCAAGATTAACCTGAATAGTTACACTTCCCTGTCCCAAATCAATTTCGGCAACCTTTGAATCAGTTATATACTGACATTCTCTTATCTTTTCCGCTGCTTCTTTGACTTCTCTTACCAGCTTAATATCCTGTGCAGAATCTCTTACTTTAGAAAATATTTCATCTTTAAGCCAGTGACCCTTTGCAAGTCCTGTTATCCATTTTTCCATTCTAATATTAATTTCTTTAATTGGAAAAGCAAATAATATCTGAGTAATAATATATTTAATATCTTTTTCATTTAATTCCAGACAATTTACCGGTATAACAGTTGCACCATATTGTTCAGATAGTTCTTTACATAATAAAATCGACTCTTCCGTTTCAGGATCTAAACAATTCATAATAATTATAAAAGGTTTATTTATTTCCTTTAATTCCTCAATAACACGCCTTTCACATTCCGCATATTCCTCTCTTGGAATATCCGTAATACTTCCGTCTGTAGTTACCACTAATCCTATAGTTGAATGCTCGGAGATAACCTTTTGAGTTCCTACCTCCGCTGCCATATTAAACGGTACTTCTTCATCAAACCACGGAGTTACGACCATTCTGGGAGCTTCATTTTCTATATATCCCAAAGAACTGGGAACTATGTATCCGACACAGTCAATTAATCGCACATTAAATTTTGCTCCATCCTCAAGATTTACTTCAACCGCTTCTTCAGGAATAAATTTCGGCTCCGTAGTCATTATAGTTTTGCCCGCAGCAGACTGCGGAAGTTCATCTACGGCTCTTTCTCTTTTAAAATCACTTTCAATATTGGGAATCACCAACGATTCCATAAATCTTTTTATAAATGTGGATTTTCCTGTTCTAACCGGTCCGACTACACCGATATATATATCTCCGTCAGTTCTTCTGGATATATCATTATAAATATCATTAACCATTTATCCTATTACCCTCCTACACAATTGGTATTAATAGCATTCCGTTATCCGGCAAACGGTCACTGTCTAGAGAATTTTCTTCCATTATCGCAGTTACTGATGTACAGTATTTTTTTGCTATATTCCATATATCTTCATTCTCCACACCGTAATATAATTTAAGTGCATAATCACCGTCTCTTGTAATCTTTACAGTATCATCGAATTTTACGTCTGTAAGAGCTTCACAATATGAAGATGTAAAAAGGTCTCCTGTTACACGTATTTCCGTTTTTATTGATAAACCATTTGACGATGTAAGAGTATAATCACATTCAATCGGCTCAATATTTACTTCCGCAGCGCTGTTTTCTGTGATTTTATCATTTTCAATTAAATGTTCAAATGCCTCTTCCTTTTCTAATATCGACGGAAAATTATTTTCGTTTTTTATCATAATACTAAAACATAACATACCGCTTACTTTCAATGTATGTTCATTAGAATCTATCTGTATATTAATATTTTTTACAGTACACCAAACATCATAAACACACATTATAGTTTCATTATCATTTTCAACGGACGTTTTATTTTGAAAAATTTCATTTATAGTTATAGGCGGCTGATCAATCATAAACTTAGAAGCGGCATATTCACATGGATATGAAGTTGAATAAGCGTCGGCAACAAGTGAAACCGGAAGAGTTTTTATTCCACGGCAATGAATACCGATTTTCAATTCACATTTCAATAATTTATTTTCACCTTCATTATTGGCATTAACAAGAACATCACATGAGATTAGCCTTAACTTTACTGAACAGTCATAATTTTCATCCAGACCTTCCATATCAACAATCTGACTGTAAGGAATTGTAAAATTCATTGTTTCCATTCCATCATTGCAAGTATATAATACTTTTATTTCAGCTTCACCTTTAACTACTAGTTTATTTGAAATAATTTTTTTATCTGGATCGGATAAAATAACATCTGACCTTACAATTCCTATAATTGATGGTTTTGACATATTTAATTCTACATCTTCGTTAACTGTTATAGTTTTATTTTCCGTAATTTTTTTAGCGGCATATTCAACCGGTATTTTCTTCATTTGAGCATTCATACCAAATATATCGCAGATAACCTCCTGAGATGTTTCACCGGTAATCTTTATTTTTATTGAAACAGCGCCTCGCATATCAATTCTTCTTTGATTTACCACCCTACAATTTATATGATCCGCTTTAGGTATCAAAGAAACTATTGGTTTATTGACATTTGCACCCATTTGTATAGTTTTGGAGTATGTTAGCTTTTGGTTAATACATTGTAAATTATTGTCTTTTTCAGAACAATATAATATTCTTACGTCAGCTAATAATTCATATGTTAATGAGTCACCGTTAATATTACTTGAAATAATGGTAGGAACAATGCAACATTTTATAAGTTTAAAAATATCAGGATAATAATCAGGTAAAATATAATCAAGTTCAACGCTTTGCTCTTGAACACCATCATATATTTTTTCACTGACTGACAGCATTTCTCGGTTAATCTTCAAATCCATTTATATACCTCCTAATTTACACAAAATCCGTTATTAGATTTATTCGGACTTGTCTTGCTAAAACCAGTATATTCAAATGAAATTTCGATTATGACAAAACCATAATTTAATTGTACTTATTCCGATGCTTGTACAACAAATACACCGTCAGCATAAGCGTAAAAAGCTCCGCAAGCGGGACTGCGAGCCATACGCCCGTTACCTTTAAAAATTTCGGCAAGACCAAAAGGAACACCGTAATAAATCCAAACGTCCGCAGGAAAGATATGGCTGCAGATGCTTTCCCATTGGATAGTGCCGTAAATAAAGCGGATGAAAAAATATTGCATCCAGAGAACAGAAAGCTGAATGAAAAAATGATAAATCCATTCTTTGTAATTTCAAAAACATTCCTGTTGTTCTCCGCAAATACCTTTGCAATACTTTCTCCGCCAAGCATGGAAAACAAAAATACAAATATGGAAATCTCCGCTATAAAGCTGAAACAAATACAGACAGTCTTTTTTAGCTGTTTTACATTCCCGCTCCCATAGTTATAGCTTACGACGGGAGCTGTTCCCATAGAAAAGCCAATATAAAGCGTTGTTAAGAGGAATTGCGAATAGATGATTACCGTAATCGCAGCTACGCCGTCCTCACCCAACAATTTCATCATCGTTACATTAAACAGAAATGTAGTTACAGCAGTTGAACACTGGCTTACCATTTCTGACGCACCATTGGAACAGCTTTTCAGCAGAACAGATGCGTCCATGTCAGGCTTGCAAAAGTGCAGCTCACTTCTTTTAGCTACAGAGCCTGCCACTGGCAGCCTCTTCCGCATGCTACGGCACATCAGAAAAAATATTGTACCGATAATTGTCGGTATCATATATCCAATACCTGTCCCAATAGCAGCTCCCACAATTCCCATTTGCAGCAAAACGATAAAGACATAATCAAAAACAATATTGGCAATCCCCGCCAGAACAGCAAGTGCTAACCCTAATGTCGGCTTCCCCGCCGTCACAAACAGATTCTGATATAAGACCTGCATCATGTTACAGACGGCGAAAATGAGCTGTACCGTCAGATAATCCCTGCAATATGGGAACAATATTTCACTTGCACCCAATCCCCAGATGATTTCATCCAAAAAGACAAGCCCTGCCGCTGTAATCAGCAG
>CATKAZ010000105.1 GCA_949745795.1 uncultured Oscillospiraceae bacterium
TGACGGACTAAAACAAAGGTTTTATTATGAAGGTGATTAAATGTATTGCTTTAGTCCGTTGAGCCTTAAGCCATTTCAATAGCTTGATTATATTATACCTCGTATTTACGAGATAGTCAAGAGTGAATTTCGTAAATACGAGAAAATTGTGAAAAATGTTTATTTTCAACATTAGTATATAGTAAAAAAGTACAAAAAAGAGGTTGTTATGACAAAAATTCCAAAACTGTTTGAATTAATGAAAGAACGTGGCATTTCATCAAAGAAACTTTCTGATGATACAAAAATTTCAACTGGGAATATAAGTGATTGGAAAAGCGGCAGAAGTCAGCCGTCATTAGATAAAATGCGTATAGTTGCCGATTATTTTGACGTTTCTATTGATTATCTTATGGGCAGAACGGATAACCCTGATTCACATAAGAAATAAGTATTGACGAAATTAAATAAATAATGTTATAATTAAGTTGAGTGACTATAAGTATAAATTGTTTTAGTCTGTTGGTTTTAAACATTTCCAATAGCTTTAATTTTATTATACAACGAATTTTAGTTGATGTCAACACTTTTTCGTTGAATTGTCTAAATGCACAAATTGTGAGGTGGTTTATTATGTATACTGCACAAACTACTAAAGAACGTATAAAAAAATTATGCAAAAATAAGAAAATAAATATGGAACAAATGCTGAAAGAATGCAATTTAGGTGTTAATGCAATAAGACAAATCAATGATAATAAAGGTATGGCATCTTTTAGCTTAGGCAAAATTGCAGATTATTTAAATTGTTCTACAGATTATCTTCTAGGTAGAACAGATGTTTCTTATGTGACACTTGAAGCTAAAGATGAAATGGAAATAGAAATGTTAAGAGTATTTAAATCGCTGGATTTTGCAGATAAAATGGAAATTATGAATACCATAATTGAAAAGACGAAGAAATAATTGCTCCACAATAGCATTAAAGCGGAGAACGTAAGTAGCAAAAACGACTTATTACAGTTTGGGGAGAGTACCTTGCGTGATAGTTTAAAAGGGTTACGCAGTCGTTACCTTTCTTTGCTTCTTTCTTTTGTGTGAACAAAGAAAGAAGGGTGTTTCTTTTCGTTATTTTCTTTGCACAAGCAATGAAAATGACAAATAAAATAAGTTTCAAAGAAACTTGTTTCTTTGGTTCGGCATCAGTCACGGGACAAAAAATGAACAAATAAGAAGTTTCAAAGAAACAAGTTTCTTTGATCAGGCTCGTTTACCGGTCATGAAAATTATTAAACAAACGCTTACTAAAAGAATCCTCTATTAATAATTATGAAAAAAATAAAAAAAATAGAACATACCTATTGACAAAATGAAAAAAATGGTATATAATAGCATGTAAGAACATTTGTTCTTTAGCCCCGTAAAAATAAACAACAGTAAATTAATGGAGGTAGATAAATGTCAAGACGTGTTTCATTTGACTCATTAGAATTTGATTCAAAATTAAGTAATCTTGCCTTTTCCGAAGATAATGAGGAATGTACTGAAAAGCGGGAAAAGATACGTAAAATTATGGCAAGGATAATAAAAAATGATCTGACTGCGAGACAAAGAGAAATAATTGTGCTATACTATTATAGTGGAAAGGGAGTAACCGAAATTGCTCAAATACTAAAAATTGCTCCGTCAACTGTTTCCAGAACCATAAAAGCTGCTCGAAATAAGATATTTAAATATATGAAATATTATTTTATATAAGGAGAATGCATATGACCACACCCATATATGATTTTCTTCAAAAATACATAAACAGCGATCCTATAAGACTGCATATGCCCGGACATAAAGGAAAAAATATTACTGATCTTTCATATGCTATGGATATAACGGAAATAAGCGGCGCTGACAGTCTTTTTGAATCGTCGGGGATTATAGAAGAAAGTGAAAAAAATGCAGCAAAGCTGTTTAAATCAGTAAGGACATGTTATTCTGCCGGCGGCTCAACGTTGTGTATTCAGGCAATGCTTACCATGATGAAGAGAGAAAATCGGAATGTTATAGCGGTAAGAAATGTACATAGAAGCTTTATTGCCGCATGTGTTTTGCTTGGAATAGAACCCGAATGGATCTATCCAAAGTATACGGCAGGAATTTTATCCGGTCAGATACCTATGGACATTTTGGAGGATAAACTTAAACGTACTGAAAATGCCTGCGTTTATCTGACTTCTCCGGATTATTTGGGAAAAACGGCTGATATAAAAGAAGTGTCGGAGCTTTGCAGAAAATATAAAGCTGTACTTCTTGTGGATAATGCTCACGGCGCGCATACTGCATTTACAGGAACACATCCGATTGCTCAGGGAGCGGATATGTGCTGTGATTCCGCCCATAAAATGCTTCCGGCACTGACAGGTGCGGCATATTTGCATATAGGCAATGAGAGGTACACGGACAAGGCAAAGACTGCAATGTCGCTTTTCGGTTCTACTAGTCCGAGTTATCTTATTATGGCGTCTTTGGATCTGTGCAACAAATATATTTCAGAGCAAATTGCCGAGGATATAAATAGATCTGTATCTGCAATTGAAGATTTAAGAAAAACAATCAAACAAAAGTATACAGTATATGACGGAGAACCTTATCATCTGACGCTTTTATGCGACGGTAATGATTTGGCAAGGCAGCTGAGGGAGAAAAATATAGAGTGTGAATATTGTGACGGCAATGTAATAGTACTTCTCTATTCTCCTGCGGATTCTCCTGAAAAAATAAAATATACTGCTGATGTTCTGATGGAGTGTTTACCTCAAAAGCCTGAAAATAATTATATTACAGATTTTCCTGTTATGGAAAGGGCAATGTCAGTCCGTGAGGCTGCATTGTCCGATTATCAAAATATAGACGTTGATAAAAGTCTGGGTCGTATATGTGCTGCGGTAAATGTTCCGTGTCCTCCGGCAGTGCCTATTGCGGTTAGCGGAGAAGTAATTAATGAAAAATGTATTAAAATTTTTAAAAACTATGGAATTTTAAATGTAAATGTGATAAAATAATATTAATATGATATGTTAAGAGCCTGTGCAGCTTTTAAAAAGTATTAGTCAATTAAAAAAATTGATACAGGTTTTAAAGAAAGGTCGTGTTACTATATGAAACTTATTTTTGCTGTAGTTAACGGTGACGATAGTCAGGCAGTGTCTAAATCTTTAACTAAAAATGGATTTTTTGTCACAAAACTTGCGTCAACAGGCGGATTTTTAAGTGCCGGGAATACTACATTTATGATTTGTACAGATGATGAGAAAGTAGACAGAGTTATTGACATCATAAGTGAGAAAAGTCATAAAAGAAAACAATTTGTACCGTCTGCCGCAACCTATGGTATCGGCTCTTACACATCTTTCCCTGTTGAAGTATCTGTAGGCGGTGCGACAATATTTGTAACAGATGTAGAGCGATTTGAAAAGGTATGAAAATTTACGGAAATCAATTTGCTCTCAGTACCTTTGAATCAATGTTTAAAAGCGGACGTTTGCCTCATTCCTTCCTTATTTACGGCGAAAAGGGATTGGGTAAAAAAATCCTTGCAAAATACCTGGCGGCGGCTATTCTATGCGAAAAGGGAACAGGGATTCCATGCGGTGAATGCCGTTCATGCCGCAATGCGGAAAAGAACGTTCATCCTGATATTATTTATCCGGAACAAAGCGGAAAGCTTAATACATATACCGTTGAAACCTGCCGCCATGTATGTGCAGATGCTTTTATCGCTCCTAATAACGGCAGCGCTAAGGTATATATTTTTACTGATGCGGATAATATTCAGCTTCCGGCACAAAACTCATTGCTTAAAATTGTTGAAGAGCCTCCGGATTTTGTCTATTTTATTTTTACCGCATCTTCAAAGGACGTTTTTCTTCCGACAATTATTTCTAGGGTTACTCCTGTAGGCGTTTCTGTGTGTTCTCATGATGAATGTATCAGAGCGCTGGGTCTGAAAGGATATGACAGCAGTCAGATAACCGAAGCCATGGAAAGCTTTGGCGGAAATATAGGAATGTGCGAGGAATATTTGGAAAATGATAGTCTAAGGGTGATAACATCATTGACAAAAAGAGCCGCGGATAGTATAATAGTCAGAGATGAATATAGTTTGCTGACTGTTATGTCATCACCTGAACTTAAGGACAGGCAAATGTCAGGAGTGTTTTTGGAGATGCTTGACAGGATTGTAAGGGATTCTGTTGCTATAAAGCTTAATGAAAACGCTGTACCGATAAGCTGTTATCCAAGGGGAGCGGAAAAACTTGCAGATCGTATTTCGGTTAGATCTGCTGAAAAAATACATGATTGTCTGAATTCGGCGGCAGCAGACGTAAGAGCAAACGTTAATTCAATTTTGCTTATGTCCGCATTGTGCGGAGAAATAATAAATAGTTAGGAGAGGGATAAATCCCTGTAAAATATTTTAATATGGTTGAAATTATTGGTGTAAGATTTAAACAGGTAGGAAAAATTTATTATTTTTCTCCTAATGGTATAGAATTTGAAGCGGGAGAAAATGTAATTGTTGAAACAGCAAGAGGTGTTGAATGCGGAAACGTTGTAATTGCAAACAAAGATGTAGATGAATCCGAAATAGTTCCTCCGCTTAAAGAAATTATCCGAAAGGCAAGCTCAGAGGATCTGAAAATAGTTGAAAAAAATCATATAAAAGAAAAAGAAGCGTTTAATATTTGCCTTGAGAAAATCGCTTACAGACAATTGAATATGAATCTGGTAGATGTGGAATGTACTTTTGATAATAACAAGATTCTTTTCTATTTTACAGCAGAAAACAGAGTGGATTTCCGTGAGCTTGTAAAGGATTTGGCATCTGTTTTCAGAACCAGAATAGAATTGAGACAGATAGGTGTTAGAGATGAGGCAAAAATTTTAGGCGGATTGGGTATCTGCGGCAGGGAATTCTGCTGTAAAAGGCATCTTGGAGAGTTTCAGCCTGTATCTATAAAAATGGCTAAGGAACAGGGATTGTCACTTAATCCATCTAAGATTTCCGGTACATGCGGACGTTTAATGTGCTGTTTGAAGCATGAGCAGTCATCATATGAAGAATTGCTGAAAATTACTCCGAAGGTGGGTGCATTTGTAAAAACACCGGAATGCAGAGGATATGTTGAAGAAGCGAATCTTATTACCGGTAAGCTGAAAATTAAGCCGGAAAAGACTGATGTTCCGATATATGCGGACAGAAATGATGTAAAGGTTATAAAAGACGCTGAAATAAGAGTAAATAAAGACGAACTTAAGGCGCTTAAGGATTTAGAAAAAAATTAAGAGAATGCGCAAAGCATTCTCTTTTTTCTTGCTTATCCTCTGTGAACTTATCTAATGGTAAAAGTAACTTTGCGAGTCTTTAGAATGTGTTTGTAGTTGGGAAAATTCGGCATAAAAGTTTTGGTTCCGCTTTTTCAAAAGCGGAAGGTATAAAAGTTTTTGCCAAGCTTTTTTATTCCTCTGTGAACTTATCTGATGATAAAAGTAACTTTGCGAGTCTTTAGAATGTGTTTTGTAGTTGAGGAAATTCGGTATAAAAGTTTTTGCCAAGCTTTTTTCAAAAAGCGGAGAGGAGAAAGATGGAAAATAAGCGTAATTATCAGCGAGAGCTTGATAATATAATAAACAATTTAAAATATAGTGAAAAAAAGCCTGTTTTACTGCTGCATAGCTGTTGTGGACCATGCAGCAGCTATGTTTTGGAATATTTAACTCAGTATTTTTACATAAAGCTTTTTTTCTATAATCCCAATATTCAACCGTCAGGAGAATATTATAAGCGTCTTGATGAACAAAAAAAGGTTATAGAAAGAATGATGCTCGCAGATTATGTGGAACTGATTGAAGGCAATTATGATCCTGTGAATTTTTTCAATGAAGTAAAGGGATTTGAAAATGAGCCTGAAGGCGGTAGGCGTTGTGAGATTTGTATAAAAATGAGAATGACAGAGGCAGCAAAAGCCGCAAAGTTATACAATGCTGATTTTTTTGCAACAACCCTTACGGTAAGTCCGCATAAAAATGCACCTTATATAAACAAAACAGGTGAGGAAATATCTGAAGAATACAGTATTTCATATCTGATTTCCGATTTTAAAAAGAAAAACGGTTATAAACGTTCTATTGAGCTTTGCCGGGAATATGATATTTATCGGCAAAATTACTGCGGATGTATTTTCAGTAATAATGGAACGGACAATGACAGTAAAAAAAGCGGACGCTAAAAACGTCCGCTTTAATTTTTATTTTGACATACCTTGTTCTGCAAGATATTTTGCAATTGATGCAGCGTCTAAAGCGGTTATTTTACCGTCCTTGTTGAAATCTGCATGTGAAGGCAATTCATTTCCCTTTTGTTCAGCGAGTAATTTAGCAATAAATGCGGCGTCTAATGCAGATATTTTACCGTCGCAATTAGCATCTCCTCTTATAAAATCAATGGCCGAAAATGTTAAATCTACAATTTTATTGTTGGTTTCACCGGATACGGTGCTTAAAGGCTTTTCTAGTTCTTCATCAGTAAGAGTGATTTTGTATGTGCATTGTGTAGTTCGCTGTGTATAATCGCTGTCTTCAATCATTATAGTATCTGTATAATAAACGGGATCAGAACTATTATGTGTAGGAATACCGATTTTTACTATGTAATCTCCTTCATATTTTCCCGATTCATAGTTGAAATTGTTATATTCTAAATTGCATACAAACGTATCAGACACATGAACATCATTAGTTTGTATAATCGTATCATACACAAGATAACCTTCAGAGGGAAATTCAGGAGTACGCTTATAAATTTTAACATAAGTATTTCTGTCAGTAGTGGTAATAATGTTTACCTTTCCGCATATATTATCAGGCTGGTCTGTAATGGGATTGATTACCTTTTCTGCCGCATTTGCAGATATTCCGGCAAGCATTACTGTACCTGACGTTAAAATACAACAAATAGTTTTTATAATTTTGATTTTCATTTGCTTAACCTTTCATTATTTTTTAAAATCCGGGGCAGCAAAACCGTAGATACATGAATCATTGATACTGTATGCTTTAGTTCTGCATGTATCGCTGCTGTTTCCTTCAACTGTATATACATAGCCGTTTTCATAATAATCGACGATCCCTATATGATCAGCTACGCCGTCCGGTTCCCAGTCAAAGAATATATAGTCGCCGGACTTAGGAATGTAAGACTTGCCTTTCCATTGATTATGTGCCTTGAACCAATCAATTCCTATCTTACATGATATAAAGGACGGAACGCTTCCGCTTTGGACATAACCGCATTGATATGCACACCATGAAACAAAGCATGCACACCATTCAATACGGTAATTGAATCCGTACCATGTCCAGTAAGGTTCGCCGCCTACGTTTCCAAGCTGTGACAAAGCTTTTAAAACAATAGTATGGTTACCTTCTGTCGCCATTGCACCGTTTGAATAAAACAGATAATCTACATTGTCAATTCTATGTCTGTAGGTAAGCATAACTCCGTTGGAATCAAAATAATATTTTGTACTGTTAATAGTTTTCCAACCGGTATGTTTTTTACCGTCATCATTAAAATAGTAAGTATTATCTCCGATGGGAGTAAATCCCGTGCACATTGTTCCGTTGGAAGCGAAATAATATTCTCCTGCGGAGAGCTTAAGCCAGCCGGTGACTGCTTTACCGTTGTCGGAAAAATAATATTTGCGGTTATTGATGGTCTGCCAGCCGGTTTTCATTTTACCGTCTGAGCCGAAATAATATTTGTAATCTCCGACAGATATCAATCCGGTGGACATTATACCGTCTTTTCCGAAATAATATGTATTTCCGTCAATTGCCTGAAATCCAACAGTCATTTTACCGTCGGCATTAAAGTAATATTTGTTTTTATTAATAGTTTGCCAGCCGGTTGCCATAAATCCGTCAGTATCAAAATAATAGATGTCTTTTCCGATAGTTATAAGACCAATTGCCCATGTACCGTCCTCGTAGTAATAGCAGGTTTTACCGTCCTCAAAGGATTGAAATCCCGTTTGAATAACTCCGCTTGAATCAAATCTGTAAGGACGGGAATTAATATACTGATCTCCGGTATATTTTCCGATAGTTTCATCAGTATAATAATATTTTCCCCGATAATTTATCCACCCGTAAACGGGTTGAGCGGTTTCATAATCATAATAAATTCTTAAGCCTTTTACTGTTTGCCAGCCTGTATGAACCTTGCCTGAGGGTGAAATTATGTACCATATTCCGTTGATATCAATAGGAGTTTGATTATAATCTCCTGTTATTAAAACTCCGTTTTCATCGCAGCAGTACATATATCCCTGACATTTTCCGAATCCGATTTGCATGATACCCGTGTCTTTAAAAATGTAGGTTTTTCCGTCTATTTCATGCATACCCATAAGCTTGCCGTATTGTTTATCGTTATAATAAGTATTTCCCAAATAGGAAATCCAGCCGTAAATGGGTTTATGAGTTTCGCTGTCAAAATATGTTCTGATTGAATTTACTGTCTGCCAGCCGGTTTTCAATGCACCGTTAGGTGCAAATAAATAAGTTTCACCGTCTATTTCCGTCAGACCGCTTGCAGGGGTACCGTCAATATAATAGAACCATCTGTCATCTTTTAAGCTCCAGCCGTCGGTATATTCTTCGGGCGGAGCGGTTTCTGTTATGTTCGGTTCTTCCGAAATTTCAGTTGACACGGTTGTATCACTATTGACTTCAACTGTTGTTATTAACGGCGCTTCCGATTCGGCAGGTACGGTAGTTTCTTCGGCTTCGACTTGAGTAATTGATTCTGTCGTATTCGGTATTGCGTCGGTTTCATCGGCATAAGCGCTGACGCATAGTATTCCTGCTGAAATCAGTACAGCAGCAGCGGAAGAGAGGTATTTTATCAGCTTCATTGTTATGTATATCACTCCTCTGTTATTATTTAATAAGTCTTTAAGGCTGTATTACCTTATTTATGTACAAAAATCAACAATATAATTTATATTATAACACTTTTAAACAAAAAAATCAATGATATACCGAAATAAATAGCCGGATTTATTAAAAATCCGGCTAAAAGTTTTAAGTTTGTGAAGTATTAGTATTTTTTTTTGAATTTCTCCTTTTCGTCTTTACAGACGCTCTTGCTTTAGCTTTAGCTTTTGCGGCTGCTTTTCTTTCGGCTTTTTTATATGCTTCTTCAGAGAAAAATCTTTGAGCGTCAATAGGAGGGTTATCATTGGTTTTGTAAATATATGTTCCGTCCGAAAGCTGTATTCTTGCCTTTACATTATCACTTAGAAGAATCTCGAACATATTCCAGAGGCGCTTTTTAATTTTTTCATTGTATACGGGAGCGGCTACTTCAACACGTCTAATAGTATTTCTTGTCATGTAATCGGCGGAGCTTATATAAATTTTCCTTCTTTCCTCTGTGCCGAAGATATAAATACGGCTGTGTTCCAAAAATCTTCCGACAATACTTATAACTGTAATATTTTCTGTAAATCCTTCGATACCGGATACAAGACTGCATATGCCTCTTATAACCATATCGATTTTAACTCCTGCCTGAGAGGCTTCTATAAGTTTGTCTATAATGGTTTTATCGCATAGGGAGTTTATTTTTATACCCACATAAGCCGATTCGCCTTTTTTTGCGTACTCGATTTCTTGATCGATCATTTTTAGTATCGGATCACGCAAAGCTAACGGTGCGATAAGAAGATGCTCGGATTCTTCCACCAGACGGTTATCCAGCAATGCATCAAAAAGCTTTTCTGCATCTGTACCTATGTCAGAATCAGCCGTCATTAGGGAAAGGTCTGTATATAGAGTTGAGGTTTTTTCGTTGTAATTACCCGTACCGATTTGTGTGATATATTCGGTTTTTTTGCCGATAGTTCTTTTTATCAGCAGCAGCTTTGAATGAACCTTTAAATCTCTCGGACCGTAAATTATATTACAGCCCGAATCCTGAAGGCGTCTTGACCAGCCGATATTGTTTTCCTCATCGAATCTGGCACGAAGCTCTACCAGTACAAGGACGTTTTTGCCGTTTTCGGCAGCGCTGCAAAGCGCTTCGATTACCTGACTGTTTTTCGCAAGACGGTACAGAGTAATTTTAATATCAGTAACCTTAGGATCTCTTGCTGCTTCATTCAGAAGCTGAATAAAAGGTCTTATGGATTCGTAAGGATAGCTCAGAAGAATGTCACGTCTTTTGATTTGAGGGATCATATTCATATTGTCGGCAATGCTTTCGGATTTTTGAGGTACAAGCTTGTCGAATTTAAGTTTAGGATTATTGCATATATCTGCTATATCTCCGACAAAGGATAGGTCAAGAGGAGTTTTCAGGTAAAAAATATGCTCTTCGTTAAGACCTAATTTTTTACACAGAAATTCCAGTGCAGGCTGACTGAATGTTTCAGACAGCTGAAGACGTACCGGATGCAGCTTTTTTCTTTTTTTACAAAGCTCCTCCATAACTTCTCTGAAGTCCAGGTCATGATCATAAAGACCTTCCTCGACTGTTATGTCGGCATTGCGTGTAATTCTGAAAAGAGTTTTGTCTATTATTTTGTAATTTTTGAATACGTTAGGGGCGTAGTGAAGAATAAGATCTTCCGCCAGAATAAAACGTTTGCCGCCGTCAAGGAGGATAATTCTGCTGAACTGCCCGCTTGCGGGAATAATACCTATTTTAATATTTGATTTTGACTGAATTTGTACGGCACAGTAAATTTCTTTATTATTAAGAAAAGGAAACGGAGTTTTCCTGTCGATTATCAAAGGAGAAATGAGCGGTTTTATTTCCCTTTTAAAATACGATTCCAGGTATTTTTGTTCTTCAACCGACGCTGAACGGAAATTAACCTGTTTCACGCCGTGTTCCATTAGTTCCAGCATTATATTGTTGTAAGCAATGTCTTTCATAGGTTCAAGCTCATTAACTTTATCAAATATTGCTGAAAGTTGTTTTTTAGCGGTCATTTTGGTTTTATTGTCTTTCTTTTTCGGATTAACAAGCATTTGGTCGTAAAGCGAGCCTACACGTACCATAAAAAATTCATCTAAATTGCTTTGAAAAATTGCGGCAAAATTTAGTCTTTCTAAAAGCGGAACTCTTTTGTCCTGAGCTTCTTCAAGAACACGTTCATTGAACTTAAGCCAGGACAATTCTCTGTTTTCATAAACTGATGCAGGCATAATTTTAACCTCCGTTATTGCGGTTACTGTAGGATTTTATATTTATACTTATTATTATATAATAATTACTGGTTTTCGTCAAGAATTAATGTATAAATTTTTTGTAGATTTTTCTCGAAATTTATCTAAAATGCACATCTCCCCGCTTTTTGAAAAAAGTAAGCTAATCTGCTGTTTCAAGTTCTGTATTGGGATAATAGTGTTCCAGAATTTCCTTGTATGTTTTACCGTCCTTTGCCATAGAATTTGCACCGTACTGACTCATTCCAACGCAATGTCCGTAGCCTCGGGTTGTAATTTTGAATCCGTCGTCATATTCAATGTCAAACGATGCGGAACGCAGGGAAAGCGCCGCACGAATCTGCTGACCTGTAACTGTAAGATTTCCGGCTTTTATTTCCAAAACGGTATTTGATTTGCTTTTTGAAACGTCTGAGAACCATTCCTCAGGCTTATCACCCAGTTTGATTCCGTCAAAAGCGTTTTCAAGACGTTCCTTTACTTCATCGGCGGTATACTCATATTCCTCCATATACTTCGGAGCTTCGGTATCGTAATCGCTTTCGACAGGTATCAGGTATTCAACCTTGCTTCCCCATACATTTTCGGCACTTTCTGTTGTTCCTGATGACATAGAATGGAATGCGGCTATTATCGGTTCGTTTTCATAAACCAGTATTTCATCTTCAACATCGGAAACGGCTTCCCGAATCTTTTTTATATATTGCTCGTAATTGTCACCATAATACTGTTTTGCCTGATTTGCCGTAAAATATGCCTGATATTTACTGCTGTCATTAGAAAAATAAGCTCCGTTAAGCTCCTTGTCAGGGGAAGTCAGCGCCTTTTCCTTTTGACGCTGGGCATATGTATGTGCAGCAACAGCCTGAGCCTTAAGAGCTTCCGGTTCGAATGTTGCAGGCATTTCAGCGCATACTGCGCCTACTATATAGTCATAAACTGATATTTCCTCAACTTTTCCGGTTGTAATATCCAGAACCTTAAAAGCTTCCTGTTTGCTTTTTTCCTTCTTATTATCCTTATCATTGTCTTCATCTTCTTTGGGTTTGTCGGTCTGCTTTTCATCGTTTTTGTCGGATTCGTCTGTTTTGTAAACGGCAGCTGCCGGTTCTGAACCGGCCGAAGCTCTCAATTCGGTTACGGCAAGGGGTGCGGCAGGAATGGTAACAAGAAGCGCAGCAAAAATAGCAGCAGCTGAAATATATGATTTCATATAATACCCTCTCTTTCTTTTTACAAAAAAATAAGCTTCATTCGTCTAAGTTGACATATTTGCTGAAATCGGTTATAATAAAAGTTAAATATAATAGAATGGGAGTGAGCAAGTGAATAGTTTTAATGAGAATAACGGTATTAAAAGATTATGCAGTGACTTGTCCGAAAATTCCAAAATTGATCCGAAGCTTTACGACAAATTTTATGTCAAAAGAGGACTTAGGAACAAAGACGGTACAGGTGTTGTTGCAGGAATTACTAATATCTGTAATGTACACGGCTATGTTGTTAATGAGGGTGATGTAGAACCTATTGACGGTGAGCTTATTTACCGTGGCTACAGTATTAAGGATTTGGTTGCAAGCGTTGAGAGGGAAGACCGATTTGGATTTGAGGAAATAGCGTATCTTTTATTGACCGGACGTCTTCCGTCAAAGCAGGGTCTTGACGGATTTTCAGCATATGTTGCCGAAAGAAGAGAGCTGCCTCCGGGATTTGTTGTAGATATGATTCTGAAAGCTCCTTCAAAAAACATCATGAATAAGCTGGGAAGAAGCGTGCTTGCCCTTTATTCTTATGATGATGAATGTGAAGATAACAGTATTGAAAATGAAATGAGAATCGCAACCGAGCTTATTGCAAAGCTGCCTGTTATTATGACAAATGCATATCAGGCGAAGAAGAGTTATTATGAAAATAAGAGTATGGTAATGCACCCGCTTATCAAGGAGCAGAATACCGCAGAAACAATTCTTTCTCTTTTGCGTATGGACAGAAGCTTTACAAAAGCAGAGGCACAGCTGCTTGATACTATGCTGATGCTTCATGCCGAGCATGGCGGAGGAAATAATTCAACCTTCACATGCAGGGTGCTGACTTCTTCAGGTACCGACGCATATTCCGCATATGCTTCCGCAATAGGTTCTCTTAAAGGACCAAGACATGGCGGCGCTAACATTAAGGTTATGCAGATGCTTGATGATTTCAAGGCAAATGTAAAGGACTGGGAAAATGAAGGTCAGGTTGCTGATCATATGAGAAGAGTGCTTAATAAGGAAGCAAATGACGGTTCGGGACTTATTTACGGTATGGGACATGCGGTTTATACACTGTCTGACCCTAGAGCTGTTATACTGAAACGTAAAGCCTTTGATTTGGCTAAGGGCAAGGATATCGAAGCCGAATTCAGACTTTTAAATACTATTGAAAGACTGACTCCGGAGCTATTTAAGGAAGTAAAGGATAATGACAAGGTAGTGTGTGCCAATGTTGACATGTACTCCGGCTTGGTTTACAAGATGCTTCAGATTCCTTCGGACTTGTATACGCCGCTTTTTGCAGTGTCGAGAATAGTCGGCTGGGCGGCTCATAGAATTGAAGAAATCCTAACAGGCGGACGAATAATCCGTCCGGCATATAAGGCGGTAGCAAAATCTAGAAATTACATATCTATCGACGAAAGATAAAAAATAAATAATAATAATTTTAAACTCAAAGCATGGGAGGAAGAAAGCTGAATTGAAGAAAATAAAATATTTAACAATGCTTTTCCCTCTTTTGCTTACAGGGTGTTCGCTGAATACTTCTATTGACGCTCTTTTGACACCACCGAAGCTGACCACTCAGCAGGAGCAAATCTATACGGCTCTGAAAAATTATACCGGTCCGAATATAAGCCTGAAATATCCGAGGGCGGGAGATAATCTCTCGGCTTTTATTGTAGACGATATTGATAATGATTCGGAAGAAGAGGCAATAGTTTTTTATAAAAAAAATACAATTAAAACAGAAGATAATTCCCTGCGTATAAATATTCTCGACCAGGAGGATTCCAAATGGCGTTCGGTATATGACCATGCAGCCGACGGAAATGAAGTTGAACAGGTGATGATCACAAAACTGGGAGAGCATGACAGGGTTAATATAATCGTCGGCTATAGCCTGATAAATCAGAGTGAAAAGGTTGTAAGCATCTATGATTATTCAGACGGAAATCTGAATACGACATTTGAAAATAATTATTATTCTCTTTTTGACGCAGTCGATTTAAACGGCGACGGTAAAAAGGAATTCTTTACCGTATTGAACCAAAGTGCAGCACGGCGAGCTTCCGCAGCGGTGTACTATCTTGCCGAAAACGGCAATTATTTGCGTTCATCGGTAGAGCTTAATGAAAGCTATGTAAATTACAGAAATTTGACTTACGGTTCATTTAAAGACGATCTAAAGGCAGTTTATCTTGATGCGGAAACCAGTGACGGAGTTATTGTTACCGATATTCTTGCGGTGGATAAGGAAAATAATTTATCTGCTGTTTTCAGTCCTAATCTGGAAAAGGAAGAAACTTTGCGTCTGTCGGCGTATGAAAGCAGGGATATTGAGGGAGACGGCTTTGTTGAAATTCCGATTCCCGTTTCCTGTCCGGGATATAATGAGTCTGATGATAATCAGATATTTCTTACTAAATGGTATGAACTGAAAAATGAAAAGCCGGAACAAAAGTATCTCAGTTATATGAGTATTACCGAAGGGTATACATTTATTATTCCCGAAAAATGGTATGATCATGTTACTGTTTTAAACGATTCGTCCGGGAATGAAACAAAAATATGCAGCTTTGATAAAAATCCTGAAGAAAATTCGGAGATTTTAAGTATAAAAATCGTTTCTGATAGTGAAGAGGCTGATAGACTGTGGAAAAACGGATATGATCTGCTTCATTCAAGAGGCGACAAAATGTTTTTTGTAAAAGTAAATAAGGAAAATGAATTTGTAGATTCGCCGGCTGAAATAATGATGAAGTTTACTTTTGAAGATTAACGGCGAAAGGGAAATGGAGACTTTTATGAAACGTATATTGGTGTGTGAAGATGAGGATACAATACGGGATTTTGTAGTTATCAATTTAAAGCGTGCCGGGTATGATGTATATGATGTAAACTGCGGTGAGGACGCATTGAAAGCGTTTGCAGAGCAAAAAGGAAATTTTGATATAGTTTTGCTGGATATTATGATGCCGGGAATCGATGGATTTACAGTGTGCAAAAAGCTTCGTGAAAAAAGCTCAACACTGGGAATCATTATGCTTACTGCAAAAGCACAGGAAATGGACAAGGTAAGCGGACTTATGATAGGCGCTGACGATTATATAACCAAACCTTTTTCACCGTCTGAGCTGACCGCCAGGGTAGACGCTATTTACAGAAGAGTCTGCATGAGTTTTGTAAAGGATGACACATCAACGGCGCTTGAATCCGGACCGTTCAAGCTTAACCTCAAAAGCAGGACAGTTACCAAGAACAAACAGCCTATTGATCTTACTCAGGTTGAGTACCAAATTATGGAATACTTTATGAATAATAAAAATACGGCTCTTGACAGATCAAGTATTCTTGCCCATATATGGGGAGATAATTATTTCGGCGACGATAAAATAGTTGATGTAAATATAAGAAGAATAAGAATGAAAATAGAAGACGAGCCTTCAAACCCCAAGTATATTCTCACTATTTGGGGATACGGCTATAAATGGGATGAGAAATAACTTAAACGGAGTTGCGGTTCATTGGGTAAGAAAAGCATAACAAAACGCTGGCTGCTGAATAATATGGGTATAGTTCTGATGATAATGATGGTATTGGAAATGATCCTTATTTATGTTGTTCAGGATTATTACTATAATTCGGCTAAACAGTATCTGACATCAAAACTGAATGCTGTTACAAGTGTTCTTTCTCTTTATGCCGATGACAGCTCCGTTAATTTTTCGTCGGAAGTGAGAAATATGGTGGAAAATTTTTCCGAAAAGGACAAAATGGAGCTAATGGCAATAAATTCAAAGGGAAAAATTTCGCTGACTTCTTCCGGATTTTCGCCTGACGCTGCGGTTTTTATGTCTGATTATGAAGAAGCTATGAAAGCAGACGGTAAATACGGATATTATGTCGGGAAGCAGGATAACGGCGAAAGAATTATGGCTGTTACATATTCTATTTCTTCTATAAATTCAGAATACAGCGCTGTCAGAGTTGTAGTTTCGCTGGCGGAGGTGGACTCTGCCGTTACCGGATTTATTGTGATTTTTACCGCTACATGTATTGGAATACTTCTTTTGCTGGCTTTTACAGGTTTTTATTTTATCGGATCAATTGTAAAGCCTGTTCAGCAGATAAGCGAAATAGCGGCAAAATTTGCAAAGGGCGATTTTTCTGTAAGGATAAAGCATGACAGTGACGATGAGATCGGCGATTTGTGTACTGCAATTAATCACATGGCAGACGAGCTTTCCAATGCAGACGCTATGAAAAACGAATTTATCTCTTCGGTTTCTCATGAACTCAGAACGCCGCTTACCGCTATCAGAGGCTGGGCTGAAACTATCAGAACAGAAAGAGATCCTGTAATTTTCAGAAAAGGTATTAGGGTAATATCAAACGAAACCGAAAGACTTTCCCAGATGGTTGAGGAGCTCCTTGACTTTTCAAGAATGCAGAGCGGTCATTTTACTTTGCAGCAGTCGCCTATGGACGTGCTTGCAGAATTGGGCGAAGCAGCCCTGATTTATGCTGAACGAGCTAAAATCGAAGATATAACTATGACCTATGAAGAACCGGAAATGCTGCCGGTTGTGTACGGTGACAAAAACAGAATACGTCAGGTATTTATAAATATTATTGATAATGCGATAAAATATTCCAACAAAGGCGGAACAGTAAAGATTGTTGCGGGAACAGCTTCCAATGGAGATATACTGGTTACTGTTGAGGATAACGGCTGCGGAATCAGAAAATCCGATTTGCCGAAAATAAAAACTAAATTTTATAAAGCAAACCATACCAAAAAGGGTTCCGGTATCGGTCTTGCAGTTGCAGACGAAATTATTGAAATGCACGGCGGTACGCTTACTCTTGAAAGCGAAGAAGGCAAAGGTACTAAAGTTATTATAACGATACCTCCGCAGAAGCCGGAGGATAAATAACAGTCCTGTATGGACAGAAAGGCAAACGCAAATGAGTGAAAAAAATCAGCAGCATAAGTCAAAGATCGGCGGACAGGCTCTTATTGAAGGCATTATGATGAACGGGGTAAAAAAAGGCGCTATGGCGTGCCGTCTGCCGAACGGTGAAATTGATGTAGAGATATGGGATAAGAAGCCGATTACGGCATGGTATAGAAAAACACCTTTGGTAAGAGGGATTTTCAACTTTGCAGCTTCAATGAAAGAGGGATACAAATGTCTTATGAAATCTGCTGAAAAGCAAATGGACGACGAGGAAGCTGAAGAAGACGAAAAGCTCAGCGACAAGGCAATGAATGCGATTATGAGTGTGGTAATGGTTTTAAGTCTTGTTGTTGCTGTGGGACTGTTTGTGTTTCTTCCTAAATGGATAGTAAATCTTGTTGATGTGCTGACTGTTAACAGATTTGTCCGTTCATTAGCTGAAGGAGTTATAAAAATTGTAATATTTATAGGTTATTTGGCAGCAACTGCTTTGATGAAGGACGTAAAACGTACATATGAATACCACGGTGCCGAGCATAAAACAATAGCATGTTTTGAAGCCGGACTGGAGCTTACCGTTGAAAATGTTAAAAAGCAGGTGAGGTTTCACCCAAGGTGCGGAACAAGCTTTATATTTATTACTCTTATTATCAGTATACTTGTAACGTGCCTTGTGCCGTTTACTGTTGTATGGCAGCGTGTACTTTCAAGCGTTATTCTTTTGCCGCTCATGGTGGGGATTTCCTATGAACTGATACGCATCGCAGGACGTTACGATAATATTTTTACGAAAATTCTTTCAGCACCCGGACTGCATATTCAGCGTCTTACAACCAAAGAGCCTGACGATAAAGAAATTGAGTGCGCTATTGCCGCTATAAAGCCGTGTATACCTGATAATCTTGAGGAGGATAAATGGTGACCGCTCCGGAGCTTTATTTTCACGCAAAAAAAATATTTGAATGCAATCAAATAGAATCAGCTTCTTTTGAAGCTATGTGTATTATTGAGCATGTTTTCGGAAAAAAACTTGCTTCGCTGCTTCTGGAAAAAACAACTGCCTCGGAGGAACAGAAAAATACAGTTAATAATTTAGCGTACAGGAGAATAAACGGTTATCCTCTTCAATATCTTTTGGGAAAATGGGAATTTTTTGGATTGCCCTTTTATGTAGGGGAGGGTGTTTTGATTCCTAGACAGGATACCGAAACTCTTGTTGAAACTGTACTGAAAATTAAACTGCCTGAAAATCCTAGAATTCTGGACCTTTGCAGCGGCAGCGGCTGTATTGCGGTAACTCTTGCCCTTAATTTAAAAAATGCAGAGGTAACAGCCGTTGAAATTTCAGATAAAGCAGTTGAATATATTAAAAAAAATGCAAAGCTTAACGATTCGGAAATAAATATAGTAATAGGCGATGTTCTGTCAGGGGAAACAGCGAAAATGTTCAGCGGAATTGATGTAATAGTATGTAATCCGCCTTACCTTACGGCTGACGATATGAAAGCCCTGCAAAGGGAAGTGACTTTTGAACCTGAAACCGCACTTTTCGGCGGTAATGACGGTCTTGATTTTTACAGAAGCATTACAAAAATCTGGAGGGATTGCCTTAAATCAGGCGGTGTTCTTGCCTATGAGATCGGTATGGGACAGGAGAGCGATGTTAAGAAAATACTTGAGGAAAATAATTTTACTAATATAGAAATGACTAAAGATTTATCCGGAATTATACGGGTTGTCCGTGGAGAAAAAATTTAACGGAGGAATATAAAATGGCAAAATCAGATTTAAAGAAAAAAGTTAAAGCGATTGCAGTTCCGGTAACAAAGGACGAAAAGAAAAAGGCGCTTGAAAGCGCAATAGCTCAGATAGAAAAGAATTTCGGTAAAGGCGCTATAATCAAGCTGGGTGCTAATCAGACTATGAAGGTTGACGCTATTCCTACCGGATCTATGGGACTGGATCTTGCTTTGGGTATAGGCGGCGTTCCCAGAGGACGAATCGTTGAGCTTTACGGTCCTGAAAGTTCGGGTAAAACTACTGTCGCTTTGCACATTATTGCAGAGGCTCAAAAACAGGGCGGAGAAGTGGCGTTTGTGGACGTTGAACACGCTCTTGACCCTAAGTATGCCGCTGCGGTGGGAGTCGATGTTGACAATCTGTTAGTATCTCAGCCTAACAGCGGTGAAGAAGCTCTTGAAATTATGGAAGCGCTTGTAAGGTCCGGAGCTATTGACGTTGTGGTACTGGACTCTGTTGCGGCTCTTACTACAAAAGCAGAAATCGACGGTAATATGGGCGACTCCAATGTAGGTCAGCTTGCAAGACTTATGTCACAGGCTATGAGAAAGCTTACTCCGCTTTTATCAAAAACAAACTGCGTTGCCGTGTTTATAAACCAGATCCGTGAAAAGATCGGAGTAATGTACGGTAATCCCGAAACTACTCCCGGCGGACGAGCTTTGAAGTTTTATTCGTCTGTAATTATTGACGTAAGAAAAGGCGAGCCTATAAAGAACGGTACTGAGCTGATAGGCAGCCGCACCAAAATTAAAGTCAAGAAAAATAAGGTGGCTCCGCCGTTTAAAGAATGTGAATTTGATATTATTTTCGGTAAGGGCATTTCGAGAATGGGCGAGGTACTGGATATTGCCGTGGAACTGGATATAATCAAAAAAAGCGGTTCTTGGTTCAGTTACGACGGAAAAAAACTCGGTCAGGGACGTGATAATGTTAAAAAGGCGCTTGAAGAAAATCCTGAAATGCTCAAAGAAATCGAGCAGAAGGTCATGGAAAACAAGGACGCTCTTGAAGCTGCCGCAAGTACTGTTTCAAGTAAAAGTAAGCTTGAGGAAGCAGCTGAAAATGCAGTCGGGGGAAATACTGAAAATATAGATGAAATTGTCGGTAGTATCACAGATGATTTTGATGAAATCGATCCTGTTGTAAATGCAGAGGACGATTTTGAAGAATTTACTCCGGCCGAATAAAATATAATGGTAATTACAACACTTGAAAAATATAAGGGCGAAATGTTCTGTGTTATTGCAGACGGTAATAAAAGAGCTTATATTCACAGGGATATTATAAGTAAATTTCAGCTTAAAGATGGTATGGAAATAAGCCGTGAAAGGTTTGCGGAAGTACTTTTTGCTTCGGAGCTTAGACGTGCGGCAAGAAGAGCCATGTACCTTATTAATGAGAGGGAATATTCCTATATAGGACTTTTTGAAAAGCTTATTAAAAATTATCCTGAGGATATCTGCTATAAGGTAGCGGATATGATGGCGGCAAAGGGGTATGTCAACGACCGCAGATATGCTGAAGGACTGGTTTATAATTATGCGCAATGTAAGCTTTACGGCCCTAAAAGAGTTCGTCAGGAGCTTTTTAAAAGGGGTATAAGGGGAAGTGTTGCCGACGAGGCTGTTGAAAGCTGTTATGACGGTCTGTATGACAGACTGGAAACTCTTATAGAAAAAAAGTATGCCGTATATCTTGAAGATCCGGAGGATTTAAAATCAGTTAATAAGGTTAAAAACGGACTTGTAAGAGCCGGATATGACTATGATGACATAAATAAAGCTATAAAAGATTTTTTGGAAAAATAAGGAGGGCAGTTTATGCCTATTAAAATCGGAATGGTTTCATTGGGATGCTCCAAAAATTTGGTGGATTCCGAACGAATGCTTTATAAATTTAGAAAAAGAGGATATGAACTGGTAACAGAGCCGGGACTTTCAGATATTGCAGTTGTCAATACCTGTGGATTTATTCAGTCTGCAAAGGAAGAGGCGATTGAAACTATACTTGAGCTTGCCAAGCTTAAGGAAGAGGGTACTATAAAAAAGATTGTTGTTACCGGCTGTCTTTCCGAACGCTACCAGCAGGAAATGGCAGATGAATTTCCTGAAATCGACGCTGTTGTGGGTATAGGCGACCAAAAAGATATTATTGATATTCTTGATCATGTTTTGGCAAATGAACGAGTTGTTCATTTTGACAATAAGTTAAATCTTCCTGTAACAGGTGAACGTATAATTTCTACACTTCCGTTTTTTGCGTACTTAAAAATTGCAGAAGGCTGTAATAATTGCTGCACTTACTGCGCTATACCGAAAATCCGAGGACCTTACAGAAGCGTTCCGATGGAAGAGGTTATTAAAGAAGCTGAATGGCTTTTTGAAAACGGAGTAACGGAAATCATAGTTATTGCTCAGGATACTACAAGATACGGCGAGGATTTATACGGCAATTCAAAACTGCCAGAGCTTTTGGAAAAGCTCTGCGGTATAGACGGTCTGAAATGGATTCGTGTTCTTTACTGCTATCCTGAGAGAATTACCGATGAGCTTCTGGAAGTAATAGCAAATCAGGAAAAAATAGTCAAGTATATGGATATTCCTATACAGCACTGCAACGGTGAAATACTTAAAAGAATGAACCGCAAAGGCGATTTACAGTCGCTTACGGCTCTTATGAAAAAGATAAGAAATAAAGTGCCGGATATTGTTATCAGAACAACGCTTATTACAGGCTTTCCGGGAGAAACGCAGGAACAGTTTGAAGAGCTTGCGGAGTTTGTAAAGGATACTAGATTTGACAGACTGGGTTGTTTTGCGTATTCACAGGAGGAGGGAACTGCCGCTGCTGAATTTGACGGTCAGCTTGACGAAGAAGTAAAAACTCACAGAGCAGACATTATTATGGAACAGCAGCAGCTAATCAGTGAAGAGAAGAATGCCGAGAAAATGGACGGCGTATTTGAAGCGGTTGTGGAAGGATTTGACAAGTGGGCTGAATGTTATTTTGGAAGAACTGCGGGGGACGCTCCGGATATTGACGGAAAAATTTTCTTTACAAGTGATGAAAAGTTGGAGATAGGTCAGTATGTTACGGTTAAAATTACAGATACTTTAGATTATGATCTTATCGGAGAGGTGATGTGCAGTGAATCTTCCAAATAAGCTTACAATTTTGAGAACGATTCTTGTCCCTGTATTTCTTGTTTTTGCGTTGATCGACTGTATTCCGTATAATTTTACAATTGCACTTGCAGTCTTTGCAGCGGCGTCAATTACTGACGCTTTGGACGGTCATATTGCAAGAAAAAATAATCTGGTGACAAGCTTTGGAAAATTTCTTGATCCGCTTGCGGATAAAGTATTAGTGGTATCGGCGCTTGCGGCATTTGTTGATTTGAAAATAATAGGTTCTGTACCGCTTATTATAATAGTGGCAAGAGAGTTTATGGTTTCCGGACTTAGACTTGTTACCGCAGATAATGGCATTGTTGTAGCGGCGGGATTTTGGGGTAAGCTGAAAACTGCTTTTACAATGGTTTCTGTTGTGTTTATTTTGATTTATCTTGCCGTTTCCGGTGATTTTGAGTGGTTCGGACTTAACGTTTCCGACAAAATCAATGATGTCTGCAATTATGTAATTCAGATATTGATTTGGATTTCAACCGCCTTGACTGTGATTTCCGGTCTTGTTTATCTTAAGGGCTACTGGAAATATATAGACGCAGATAAGTAACCTACTTTTTTGAAAAAAAGTAGGCAAAAAACTCCGCTTTTTGAAAAAAGCTTGGCAAAAACTTTTAAAACGGGCAAAAGTAACTTGAAATAGTTTCTAAAGACTCGCAAAGTTAATTTTATAAAGAAAAACTTTATCTGTTATACAGTTGCTGAACTAATAACTCTCCCCGTAAAAGGCAAGACGCAGCACATAAAATTCACACCCATTCAGATGAGTGTAGTTAAGCGGAGAACGCAAGTGGCAAAAACCTCTCAGTACAGTTTTGGGAGAGTACCTTGCGTGATAGTTTAAAAGGGTTATGCAGTCGTTACCTTTCTTTGCTTCTTTCTTTTGTGTGAACAAAGAAAGAAGGGTATTTCTTTTCGTTATTTTCTTTGCACAAGCAAAGAAAATGACAAAATAAAAGAAATTTTAAAGAAACTTGTTTCTTTGGTTCGGCACCAGTCACAAGACGAGAAATTAACAAATACTTAAAGCGCTTATGATTTACATAAGCGCTTTTTTACAGTAAAGTATAATCTCTTTCAAATAGTTCCTCATAAATCTGCTTTTTCAAAAATCCCTCAGGCACTCTTTCAAGAAGTTTATTTCTAATAAAAACCTTGCTTTTCTGAGGATAACGCGGCATAAAATTGACTGCAAGAATATGAGAAAGCTCACGCTTCCAGAGCAGTTCCATTTGTTTTTTCAGTTTAAACTTAGGGTTTAATCCGTGAGGACGGATAAGTTCAACCTCTGTACCGTTTTGAGTTTCATAAACGCAGAATATTCCCCAGTATTCGGGAATGTGCTTTTCGACGCTTTTGCGGTGCTTTTTACCTATAACTACATAATTACAATCGAAATAAAGGTCGTAATTTTTAACCTGTGAAGAAAGTCTTGTATAAGAGTCGTTGTCGCTTTTAATTTCAAAACCGATAAGACCTCTTTCGGTAACAGCATATATGTCGGCTCTTGAAGTGTTTATGGGGACTTCTTCAAAGGTTCTGTGTTTTCCGTAATTATAATCAAGATAGACAAACAATGCCTCTCTTATTCCTGGGTCAAGCATTACAGATTTTTACCCATTTCATAAGCCTTGTTCAGTACGGTTTGGATATTACTGTCACCGCCGATAATAAGCTTATCAGTCAAATCCATGCCTTTTCCTGTAAACGTACTCAAGTACCAGTCATATGTAGCGGGGTATTTCGGGTAATTTTCCGGAGCCCCTTGTGCAAAAATTCCGGCAAGCTTGATTCCCGAATGCAGACGGGAAGTTTTATCAGGATTGTTCATGCAGTAATGCCTGTTCATAAATGTGATCATAGGTCCTGCAACGTTTGCATAGTAGTTAGGAGAGGTTACAAGCAGAGCTGAACATGAATGCAGTTCACTGTAATATTTTTGCATGTCGTCCTGTATAACGCAGTCAGTACCGTTTTTACGGCAGTTTCCGCAGCCTGTGCAGCCATGGATATTCATATCATTTGCTCTGAAAATTACCGTTTCATATCCAGCCTGTTCTGCGCCTTCTATGTACTTCATTGCGGCTTTTTCAGAGATAGAATCCTGTCTTGCGCTTCCTAAAACAACAACTAATTTTTTCATTTATATTACCTCCGAAAAAAGAACGGAAAAAACCGTTCTTTTTAAATTAATCATTCAAGATCTATAATAGTCTTAGAAACTGATGAAACATTTTTAATAAGCGTTTTGAAAATACCCCAGACGCCAAGACCTGCAAACAGTATACCGATAAGAATATTTCTGACAAAAGTTGCTATATAATCTGAATCTTCAAAAAGCAATGACATATATTCGGGAATATCAGACCATTTACCGTAAAGCTCGCCGTTACTTATATAGTATGCCAACTGAATTCCGTCACCGAGAATTTGTGCAAAGAAAACGCACACGATAACAAGCAATGCCATAACGGGGATTACTGCTTTTTTCAGTTTTCCTCCGAATACGGTGTACCCTTTAACTATTGCTACACCAATAAGCGCTCCCAACCAGCCTACGAACCAGCCTAAAGCGTAAACGACAGCCCACGGAATAGCTGAAACCAGTCCGAAAATAACACTGCCTAAAAGACCTTTTCCGGCATTTGATTTAGAATTCTTAAATTCCTCTTCTTCGGTTTTTACATTGTTAATAAGCGCTTGAGCACATGCGTTGTGCATACAAACTGCGTGTCCTCCCAGTAACTTTTTAACCTCGTCACCCTGAATCGGATTTCCGCATTCAGGACATACGTTTGCCGGAGCGCCTGACGCTGCAACTATCGGCATAAACCAGTCAATAAACGGAGTAAATCTTTTCATCAGTCCCATTGCCATGGCAAATCTAATACAGATAAAATTGTTATTTAATTCAATTGATTCTATTTTGTACTGCTTTACTGCGTCCGTACTGTTCAATGCTTCATGAATCTTATTTTTCACATCTTCAGTCAAAACTGTTGAAATATAGATTTCTCTTAAAGCTCTTCCGGTGTTAATATCCCTTACGGTAAACATGTAATCGTTTAATTTGCCGTAGCAAATATTATGCGCAGTTTTCATACCCTTTTCAACTGCCAGTTTTTTTAAATCAGAACTTACCAACAATAATCCCTCCATAATTAAAATATGTATATATATTAACATATTTTAATTAAACTGTCAATATTCGACAATAAAATAAAAAAAGAACATCTTCATAATTTCTTATAAAGACATTCCTTTTATAAATAGAATTATTCAGCAGCAGGTGCTGAAACAGGACATGTACCTGCACAAGCGCCGCAGTCTATACATGTATCAGCATCGATAACGTACTTGCCGTCACCTTCTGAAATAGCTCCAACCGGACATTCGCCTGCGCAAGCGCCGCAGCTGATGCATTCATCTGAAATTTTGTATGCCATTATTAACACCTCCGAACAATTAATAGAGCAAATTACTTTACTCTCTATTAATATTCTATCATATTTTAAAAAAAAAGCAAGAGTTTTTTTGAAATTGATGATTGACAAATTCTTTATAAAGGTATACTATAAAATAGATAGTTTTAAAATAAAGGGTGATATAAATGATCATAGATTTTCATACACATGCTTTTTCTGAAAAAATTGTCGAAAAGGCCATGAGTAAGCTTACAGCAACATCCGGCATTAAGCCGTATACGGACGGAACGGTAAGTGGGCTTCTTAAAATAATGAAAAGCTCCGGAGTTGATAAATCTGTTATTCTTCCCATTGCCACGAAACCGTCTCAGCAGAGGATTGTAAACAGTTGGGCAAAAGAGATAATGTCCGACAAAATATATCCTTTTGGCAGTGTGCATCCTGATGCGGAGGACGCTCTTGAAGAGCTTGACAGAATAAAAGAATCGGGACTTTACGGCATTAAGCTTCATCCGGATTATCAAAATTTTTTTGCTGATGATGAAAAGGCATTTCCAATATATCAAAAATGTTCTGATATCGGTCTTATGATTGTCTTTCATGGAGGCTGTGATCCATTTTCTCCTAATGAAATTCATGGTACTCCTAAATCATTTGCTGAAATTCATAAAAAATTTCCGGAACTTACTATGGTACTTGCCCATTTAGGCGGTATGTACCGTTGGGAACAGGTTGAACGTATGATTGCCGGTACAGACGGTAATATTTATCTTGACGTAAGCTGTATTGCCGGAGAAATAGGCATGGGTATTCTGAAAAGAATTATTGAAAAACATGGTGCGGACAGAATTTTATTTGCAAGCGACTGTCCGTGGGACAATCCTGTCAATGAAATCAAAATGATTGAAGAACTGGATATTTGTTCGGAAGATAAGGAAAAAATATTCTATAAAAATGCCGTAAGGCTGCTGGGAATAAAGTCCTAGGATATCCCATTCCTATACTATTGACTAATTATTTTTATTATGTTAAAATACATTTAGAACTTTTTTACACAATTTAAGTTTTTAAGGAGATTCACAATGAAAAAGATTTTTAAGGGAATTCTTGCATCAATTGTTATAGCGTCTGCTTTTACGGGATGTAATAATGTGGAAAAAGAAAATTATCTTTCATATAGCAGTGCCGGAGAATCTGACAGTCAGCAGGAAAATAACAATAGCGCCGAAACAGCAGATTGGTCAACATTGACATTCGGCATGGATTCGGCTTTTTATACACCTGAGTTTGATTTTAAGAATCTTACAGATATCGGCTGGTCCTTTGACCCGGCGAATTACGGATTGGAGGATTGTACATTAACTCCTGAGCTAAGATTATCGTGTGATGTTTATCTGAATCATGAAGGTGTTGATGCCGGAGTATTGGCAGTAGGATTTGCAAATACCGGAAGTGAGGATACTTCGTTGGATAATTGTCAGGTTTGGGCAGTGAAGGTTGAAATAAAGGACAAAACAAATTATCCTCAGTTTACAGTTCCCGGAAATATAAGCTGGAATGCTTCGGATGCCGATGTTAAAGCGGCGATTGGTGAGCCGACTGAATCAAATCGTGACGATGAGATGGGATATACAGAATTAATTTATAAAAAGGCAGATAAATATATAGTTCATTACTATGTATATGATAACGGCGGAATGATGAAATTCTGGATTGAAAAATTTTAAAAATGAATCAGCCCATGAACCATAACAGGTCATGGGCTTTAAATTTAACTTTCATATTTTCTAACTCTTAAAGGAATACCTAAATTATCGGCAATTTTCTGAGCTGCTGTAATTTCTTCATTTCCGATTACATCAACGACTGTAAATATAACTGTTTTAACGTACTTTTTACAGTCGAGAGCAAATTTCTGCATAGCTTCAAAGGAATTTTCACCAAATGACGGACGTGTAACCTTTAAATATTCTTCCTTAGTACCGGCATTAAGACTAATTGAAACTATGTCACAGAGTCCTTCAAGCTTATCTGCAACAGGCTTGCCGTGAATAAGATCAGCCAGACCGTTAGTATTTAATCTTATAGGAGGACCGTCGTTTTTCTTTATGAACGATGCCGCAGCAATAAGACTGTCAAGTCTTTCTGTTGGTTCCCCATAACCGCAGAAAACTATTTCATCATAATTTTTGTAATTGTGTTTTTGTAATGCATTTATAATTTCTTCATCAGACGGATCACGTTCCAGCCAAAGACTGTCTGAACCATATGCTCCGTCCCCGTTATTTCTGATGCAGAAAGTACAGCTGCATGGACATTTATTAGTGATATTTACGTATAAATTATTACCTACTTCATAAACTATTGTCATAGCCATAATAAAATTTTTCCTTTCTATTTTATGATAAAGGACGGCATAAGCCGTCCTTTATTTTATTTTTTCTTTTTCTTTTTGCTGTTATTCTTCATATTATTGTTTTTAAGAGCTGTGTTATTGTTGTTGATTTCAGTTTTTGGATTATTATTTGCTGAAGAAACAGCAGTAGGATTCATTTTTTCACGGTATCTTTGAATAAAAATTTTATTGTTCTTTTTGTCATATCTGTAAACGAATACGATACAAATGATTCCCAGCAGTGCCGCGCCAAGTCCCATAACAAGTCCCGGAGGAGTATAAGTCATTTCAACAGTATGTTCTCCCGGCGACATTTTAATGCCGATAAGAGCCTTGACCAGACAAGTCGGTTCAACCTTTTTACCGTCAACCTTAATTGTCCAGCCGTCTTCATAAGGAATGCTGGTCATCATTATCTGATTTTCTCCGGCAGTAATCGTACCTTTAAGGCGGCGACCGCCGTATTCGGTAAGGTTCCATTGATTTTGTTTTACTTTATCAATATCCTGTTGGAACAGTTCCTGGTCAAAGGTGTAAAACTGGAAATCCTGTACGATTGTATATTCGTTTGCGACTGTCATTCTCAGTTCAAATTCCTGACCCGGTTCAACTTTACCCAAATATGTGCTTAGATTAATAGTATGATAGTCATGGTTTTCAAAGTAAGCGCTTACAAATCTGTGGTTGACGTAGTTGCCTTCGTCATCTTTTTCGGTACTTAGCCACAGGTTAACTGACTTTTGAACTTCTGTTTTAAAGAACATATAAATCGGGTCATCTGACGGAACGGTTAAATGCATGTTAACTGTCGGATCTCCTTCGCCGGCAGTATACATAGTCTGTTCTGCTGTTGCGGTGTTGTAAGGAGAAGTTGTAACATTATTCAGAACAAATGTGTTGGGATCAACGTCCATTCTTTTGAAGTATTCGTGCCAGCTTTCAAAGGTTCCTTCGTTAAAATTAATATCAGTATATCCGGCAATAGTACTCATAAAAATATTCTGACTGTGAAAAGTATTGTCGTTTCCGAGTTTTTCAACATTTTGTATATTTGAATCGGCCATATAGCCTAATGAAAGTGCATTTGGGTTTCGGTAAACGTCAATAACAGCGTCTTTACCGTTTTCATCAACATAGTTGTAAGCAAATACAGGTTCATATGTATCGTTAGTAAAACGTTTTGCATCTTCTCCATCGATAATGTTTTTGTCCATAGAGTATTTAATACCGAGCAGAGAATCGGTAATAGGAGTATTTCCGTCATATCTTGAAAAATACGTGCTTGTTGAATAACCCAATGTTTCAAGGAATGTCAGAAGCTTAGCATTCATAACAGAGCTTGAATGGCTTATTCCTCTCAGACCGAAAGCGGATGCGTCATTTACAGTTCTGTGGAAAGTTTTTTCGGCTCTGTAAAAGCTTGGGTCATAATTGTATAGCTGTTGTGTAACTTCTCGTCCGTTATTTATAAAATTGTACCATGATGTACGGGAAGAGTATATTAAATCTTTATCTTCGTCTTTAAATGTATTATAACTGTTGTAAACAAGTTCTCCGCACGATACTGCTATAATTATCACAGGAGCTGTAACAGCCATAAGTTTTTCTTTATTTCTGCATGCCACTATAACAAGACAGTATACTACAGCCAATACACCTGCTATAATTATTTCGGTTGTTGTAATATGTTCTGATTTTCTTGAGGCAGCTATTGCAAGAAATGCTATAACGCAGAATATCGAACCACCGATTCCGGAAGGTTTGATTCCTTCAAGCTTTGAAAATGCCGCCGCACCCATAAGAAGAAGTACAAAAGAGAAAGTGAAGGAGTAACGGAAAGGCAGCCAGTTCGGAACTTGAAAGCCGTGCCAAATTATATCCAGCGGACGGATATACATGCTTAAGAACAGTACGGCAAGAAGTGCGGAATATCCTATTTTTTTCTTAATTGAAATTTTATTGTTCAGATAGAAAATCGGAAGCAGTAAAACAGTAAGCATACCGCAGTAAATTTCCGGAAGACCTTCGGTATTTACAGTATTATATTGTGCCGGAAGCAGCTGTGGTAAGAAATTCAGCGGCGAGAACTGTGTTGCAAATGAAAAATCCGGAGTTGAGAAGTCAAACTTACCGAGCTGAAGTGCATTGTAAACCGGAAGCAGCATAAATGCGGAACACAGAAGAGCAACGCCGGTACTTCCGGCAAATCGCAGGAAGATTTTCCAGTAATCATAACCCTTCAGCCTTCTGCCGGATTCATCTCTGCCTGAGCAGATATAAAATACAAAATACAGGAATGTAAAAATACCTACGATATATCCGATATAGAAGTTGGAAATAAACATAATTGCCAAAGGAATTATGTAGTTTAATTTTCTGCCGTCATTAATAAGATACTCGACGCCAAGAATAATAAGCGGCAGCAGAAAAACGCCGTCCAGCCACATAGGGTTCATAGCCTGAATTACTCCGTAAGCGCAAAGAGCATAAAGAGTAGAGAATATAATAGTCTGAAGCGGCGGCATTTTTTTTGATTTCTGAAGATAATAGCTGAAGGTTACTGCCGCAGTACCGATTTTTGCAAGTATCATTATTTGTAAGCTTTCCAGAAGCATTGTTCTCGGAAGGAGCATAACAATCATCGTAAAGGGACTTGCAAGGTAGTAAGCAATGATTCCGATATAGCCTCCGGAAAGATTTCTTGACCAGTTGTATAAAATACTTTCTTCTCCCCAGAATGCGTCACGGAGAGCTTCAAAGTAATACACATACTGACCGTTAAGGTCAAGGACCAGAACGGATTGTTCGCCGAACGGAAAGACTTTAAACAGAGCGTATGCAATATACATTACAATTACAGGTATAAAGAACGCCAAAAAGTATAATTTGTTTCTTATAAACCATTGTCCCAGAAAGCTGAAAAAGTTTTTGACATTCAGTTTTTCTCTTGGACTTATAGGTTTATTCTTTGCTGTAGATAAACCAGCCATTTTGTTCCTCCTTTGTTTTTACAGCCAGTAGCTGAAATTCATAGATATTAACCATTATACAATATTTTTGTTGATTTTACAATAGAAAATAAAAAAATCTACAAAAGTTATAACAAATATACTGTATTTTTATCATTTTGAATTGCATATTTCCGTAAAATTATTCAACGCATCTTTATTATACTGTGCATAATCAACATTCATCGGTTTTATTTTACCGTTTACATACATATTCATTCCCGATAATATCCCTTCTGCACTATTCGGTACGAGGAGACCTCCGTGCTTTTTCATAAATCCCCTCGGACCTTCAATATTTGTAGCAAATACCGGTATGCCTAAGGTATCGGCTTCAAGGAGCACCAAACCCAGTCCTTCATATCTGGACGGCAGCATAAATAAATCGCATTTTTTCAGTACCGGCATAGGATTCTCCATGGATTTTATTAGAATAATTTCAGCGTTGCGGCTTTCGGCATATTTTACGGTATCACTGTAAAGCTCTCCTCTTCCGCCGATAATAATAAGACAGCTTTCCGAATGATTTTTATAAAATTCTTCAAAAGCGTCTATAAGACGAATATGTGCTTTTTCGGGAGAAAATCTGCCTATTGTTATAAATTTGAGCTTGTCGGATACAAGAATATCCTGAAGCTGTTTCAAAGTTACATTTGATTCTGTTTCTTGCTGAAATTCTATGGGCAAATGTGATTTTTCCAGTACATTCTTATAATTGTGGCAGTTTGGTACAACTGCAAAATTTTCTTCTTTTCCGCCGCTGATTTCCATTGCGGAACGGCGCATATCCTCTGTTACCAGCGCAACGGTATCGTATTCACGGTATGCTTTCCGCAGAGTTTTAAAATGTTGATTTTTTCTTAACTTTATTTCCTCGGACATATTATTGTGTACATATATAATACGCTTACCCTCAAAGCATCTGAACAGATTAATAACGCCGTATTCATATCCTGTAAACTGAACCGCACAGTTTATATCTATATTGCCGAATAGTCTTGTCCATTCTCTTTTATAGAGGCGGTCTATACGGTTTTCAATCAAACGGTTGGAAATATTAAGTTTAAAATAAAGTATATAGCTTAAAAATTCACTTATTGTATACTGAGTTTTTCCGTGCATTGGAATACAGTGAAATTCTTTAGGGATTTTTTTCAGATTATCCCCATTTTTTTTCAAGGATTCTTCACGGTAGGTCAAATAAAAGTTTTCCGAATAGTTTTTAAGCTCGGAAAGCAGATTTAAAAGAGATGCGGTAAGACCGTTTTGAGCAAGAGAGCCTGAGTAAATAAGCGTACGCTTAGTGCTTTTACAGATGCATTTGCCTTTGGGATTGTTTCCGCTGAGAATTTTATTAATACTTTTCGATCCGTCATTTATGACAGTGCCCTTATAAATACCGTACAGCTGAAAATTTTTTATAATTTCCGTTTCCGTTGTTCGATCAGGACAGATAATGTAATCCGACATTAAAAGCGTTCTCTGCATTTTTCCGAAAAAAACGGAACTTTCATATTTGGGAAAGCAGATTATTTTTTGACCGTCGTTTTTTATAAAAAAGTCCGGAAGAACTCCGGATACAATAATAAATTCACAGGAGGAAAGAGTTTTAAGCGAGGGTTTCTTAAAGACAGTAATATTTTTAGGGAAATTATTTTGTATATCGCTTTCACCGTAAAGCAAAACGGTTTCTTTTTTAATTCCTGTTTTAAGCATATGCAGATATCGGCTTTGTAAAAATATATCTTTTAAAAGTGTGGCTATTGATTTTAAATTCAAATTCCGCTCCTATCTCTTACTTTTTTGAAAAAAAGTAAGCAAAAAACTTTAATACCGTCTTTAGTCTGATGATATAATTCATATAAGGCTCGACAGGTAAGTAAATAGAGAATTAAAGAAAAATATTTTGAAAAAAAGTAAGCAAAAACTTTTATGCCGAACATAATTAACTTGAAACACATTCTAAAGATTCGCAAAGCAGCTAAGTAAACAGAGAAATAAGAAAAAATCGTTTTGTGTTTCGCAACAAGATAATGTAAAATGACAGCAATTATTTCTTTGTCTTTTCAATTATGGTATTCATGATTTCAATTCTATCTGAAAAGTCTAATGATTTAAAAGCTTTTAGCATTTCTATTTCCATTTCGTCTTTCGCTTCATGTGCTACATAATGAACGTCTGTTCTTCCTAGCAGATAATCAACAGAGCAATCAAGATAATCTGCCATTTTAATTAAGGTTTCAACTCTGGGAAAATATCCATTTGATTGCATGGTATAGATAGAATTTTTATTTAATTCACAATCTATTAATAGTTTGTTTACGGAAATTCCTTTTGATTTAGCTAAAGATTTTATTTTATTGGCTGTATATTGTGGATTATTCATAAAGTATCTCCTTGAATTTTGTGCAAGTATACGAGTTTGCTTAAAACTTTAGAAAATTTCATTGACTTTCTAAAGAAGTTTGGTATAATATAATTAAGCAATTAAAAGCTTAAATAATATTAACTTAATTTTATACTTACTTATAGTATAACATTATTTTGGGGTATTCGTCAATGGTGATAATAAAGAAAGGGAGTGAAAGAAGTGTATACGCCTTTGAGATTAAAGAATTTTATGGAGCAAAAAGGAGTTTCTGTAAAAAAGCTTGCTTCAGATTTAAATTTAAGTGAAGAAGATATAATCCTGTGCCAAAACGATATTTTTAAGGCTGATATTGAAGTTTTAATAAGCTTGGTGGATTACCTTGATGTTTCTATCGATTATCTTATTGGAAATACTGATAATCCTGATTTACATAAGAAAAAGTAAAATATTCACATCATTTAACTATCTTATTTAGCTGCTTTGCGAGTCTTTAGAATGTGTTTCAAGTTGAGAAAATTCGGCATAAAAGTTTTCGCCCAGCCTTTTTCAAAAGGCTGGTTGACAAAGAGGAAGAATTTGAGTATAATATAGTATAGTTATATAAATAAAGACGTAGCAGTCAGAGTAGGTTTTTCAGGCGCATTGCAGAGAGTTCTGTATTGGTGTGAACAGGATATGCGTGAAGAAGTGAAGTGCGGCTGTCAGTTCGGAGCAGGAACGGATTCTTTTCTGAGTATTGCTCTGCGTTTTTCCTCGTTACGGAAATCAAGCTATAAATTAAGAGTGGAACCGCGGACTATCCGCCTCTTGACCTTTTGCAGGCAGGAGGCTTTTTTTATACAATAAATTAGAAAAAGGGGTGATCGAATATTGTTTAAACAGCTGAGAGAGGACATTGCTCTCGTAAAGGAACGTGATCCTGCGGCAAGAAGTTCATTTGAAATATGGCTGACTTATTCGGGGCTTCATGCTGTTCACAGCTATAGACGGGCTCATTGGTTCTATAAGAAAAAGATGTTTACAATAGCAAGAATCATATCACAGTTTGCAAGATTCCGAACAGGAATAGAAATTCACCCGGGTGCTAAAATAGGAAAAGGACTTTTTATAGATCACGGCATGGGAGTTGTAATAGGCGAAACTACCGAGATAGGCGACAACTGTCTTATATATCAGGGCGTAACCCTGGGGGGTACGGGAAAGGAAAAAGGTAAAAGACACCCTACCTTGGGAGATAATGTAATGGTAGGGGCAGGTGCAAAGGTTTTAGGACCGTTTAAAATAGGAAACAACGTTAAAATTGCAGCAGGATCAGTAGTGCTTGAAGCAATTCCCGATAATTGTACGGCTGCGGGAGTACCGGCAAGAGTTGTCAGAAACAACGGCGCTAAGGTATGTAAGGAGCTTGATCAGATCCATATACCGGATCCGGTAGCGCAGGAAATGTGTTCTATGTATATGAAAATCGAAAAGCTGCAAAAGGAAGTGGAAAAGCTTGAAGCTGAAGGCTGATTGGGAGTTTCCGAAGATTCATATAGGAATGCGTATCTGGAAAACGGTAATAGCTGTATTTATATGTGCTGTTTTGGGCATGATTTTTAATATCCAACCCTTTTACAGTATGATTGCAGCGATTTTATGTATGCAGGCTAATACAAGCGAAAGTATTAAAAAAGGCGTTGTTAGATGCGTCGGTACTTTTATCGGCGGCATGGCGGCAGTATTGATACTGCTGATAATCGATTTTACTCCGCTTGTACCGTTTTCTTTTCTTTATTATGTTTTAATATCGTTTTGTATTGCACCGGTCATTTATCTCACGGTTTTATTAAACCGTGAGTCCAGTGCATATATATCCTGTGTGGTATTTTTAAGCATCGTACTCTCACATTTTGATTCTGAGAATCATTATCTATTTGCACTTCAGCGTATGCTGGAAACCGTTGCAGGTATATTTACTGCCGTAGCTGTTAACAAAATTATAAGAAATCAAGATAATAAACAGGAAAGAAAGGAATCTTGAACTATGAAAATATACAATACATTAACCGGTAGAAAAGAGGATTTTAAGCCGATATCAGAAGGAAAGGCCGGTATTTACGTTTGCGGTCCTACTGTTTATAATTTTATTCATATCGGTAACGCACGTCCTATATGCGTATTCGACGTGTTCAGAAGATACATGGAATTTAAAGGTTATGAGGTAAAGTTTATTCAGAATTATACCGATGTAAACGATAAGATAATAAAACAGGCGAAGCTTGAAAATTCGACCCCCGAAGAAATAGCTTTAAAGTATATTCATGAATACGAAACCGACGCTAGGGGGCTGAATGTAAGGCCTGCTGATGTCCACCCTAAGGTTTCTCTTTACATGGATAAAATTATCGGCATGATAGAAACTCTCGTAAATAACGGTTATGCTTATGAATCAAACGGAGACGTATATTACAGAACAAGGAAATTCGAGGGATACGGAAAGCTTTCAAAGCAGTCGTTAGACGACCTGATTGCAGGCGCAAGAGTTGAGGTAAGCGATATCAAGGAAGATCCTCTGGATTTTGCGCTTTGGAAGTCGGCAGGAGAAGACGAGCAGCATTGGGATTCTCCGTGGAGCAAGGGCAGACCCGGATGGCATATTGAATGCTCGGCAATGGCTAAGGATTGTTTAGGCGATACTATTGACATTCACTGCGGCGGAAAGGATCTTGTATTCCCTCATCATGAAAATGAAATTGCCCAGTCGGAAGCGGCGACAGGCAAAACATTTGCAAATTATTGGATGCATAACGGACACATTAATATAGATAACAAAAAGATGTCTAAATCTGCGGGAAACTTCTTCCTGACACGAGATGCCGCCGCAAAGTACGGATATGAGACTATCAGATATTTAATGATTCAGGCCCATTACAGAATGCCTATGAACTATACTGCCGAGCTATTGGATTCTTGCAAGGCTTCTTTGGAACGTCTTTATAACTGCCGTGAAAATCTTGATAAGGCAGTGGAAAAGGCAGAAAAAGGTCGTATTACGGCTGAAGCGGAGGAAATATTTGAAAATAGAAAAAATCAGTTTATTACCGCTATGGACGATGACCTTAACACGGCAGACGGACTTACGGCAGTTTTTGAGCTGGTTCGTGACCTTAACAAAATGATTTCCGATTCAGGCACCTCAAAAGAACAGCTTATGAAGGGTGCAGAGCTTTTTGACTGTCTTACGGGAGTTTTGGGACTCCTTTACAACAGAAATCAAAAGGAAGAAATTCCGAAGGAAATCCTTGAACTTGTTCAAAAGAGAAAAGACGCAAGAAAGTCAAAGGATTTTGCTCTTGCAGATAAGATAAGAGACGAAATATCCTCTATGGGATATACTGTAAAGGAAACAAGACAGGGTACGGAAATTACAAAGAACAGCTGAGGTAAAGATATATGACCAGAAAATTCAGAGTTATTTTAATGGGATTGATTGCATGTGCAGGGATAAGCTTTGCAGGGGTATCATGTATGCAGTATATATCAAGTAGTACGGGAAGCTATATTGATATGAGTACTCTTGAATTAGTTCAGACGCAAAAACCCGAAAAAGGCGATCCTATAGCTACAATAAAAACCAGTTTGGGAGATATAAAGGTTGTTTTGTATCCGGAATATGCTCCGAAGGCTGTGGAAAATTTTACGGATCTTGCCGAAAGCGGATATTATGATAATACTTATATTTTTAATTCAGAACCCGGAGTGTATTTCAGTGCCGGCAGTCCCAATAAAAACGGAGATCTGAATAAGGATAACGAATTAGCGGCACAGGAGTATGAACAAGAGCTGCATCAGAATTTATGGACATTTAAAGGCGCTCTTTGCAGTCTTGTTACCGGTGAAGAGGGCGGATTCTGGAAAAAATTCAAAGGTGAATCAAAGGTTTTAAACGGAAGCAGATTTGCAGTTTTAAACAGCGTAGAATTTACCGAGGATTTAAAAAACGATCTTCTGGGATCGGATAAAAATACAACTCTTGCGGAAGCTTATATGGAAAACGGAGGAATACCGAGTCTGGCACAGAAAATAACTGTTTTCGGTCAGACATACGAAGGCTTTGACGTTATAGATAAGCTGACATCTCTTGAGATTACCGATGGAGAAGACGGTACAAAAATTCCGGTTGATGATATAATGATCGAAACAATTGAAATCGGAACTTACAGTAACGAAAAGTAATGTCTAATAGAATTTGTAAAAATAACTACCTTATTTAAGAAAATATGTTTTGTATGATTTGACGGTCATAAATGAAATTTGACTGCTGAATTAGTTTAAAATTTACCAATAATCATTACAGTATGTCATGAATACTTTACAAATTTGGTTAAAGGGGTTATAATAGTAAAGTTAATATGAAATTATCAGAGGTGTAAATATATGTTGAATTTTAAAAAGATAACTGCGGCGGCAGTATGCTGTGTTCTTTTTACAGCTTTTGCGTCAGGCTGCGGAGATGATTCTAAAAAGTCTGCAAAGGAAGAAAAAACCGGCGTTGTAAATTATACTGCTCCAAAAGAAGGCGAAGAAATTGCCGTTTTGACTATTAAAGATCACGGTGATATAAAAATTAAACTTTTTCCTGATGAAGCAGAAAAGGGTGTTGAAAACTTTACCGGTCTTGCCGAGAAGGGCTACTATGATAATCTGATCTTCCACAGAGTTATTAAGGATTTTATGATTCAGGGCGGTGATCCGCTGGGCAACGGTAAAGGCGGAGAATCCATATGGGGAGATAAGTTTGACGGAGGCACTTCCAAAAATCTTATTCATACCGCAGGAGCGGTGGCTTATGCAAACAGCGGAAGCACCTCCACAAACGGAAGTCAGTTCTACATTGTAACCGGTACAAAATATGAAGAGGCTGATCTTACCCAGATGGCAGAATATTATAATATGACTCTGAGCGATGAAGCTAAGGAAATGTACACAACTGACGGAGGCACTCCTTGGCTTGACGGCGGATATACTGTTTTCGGTCAGGTGTTTGACGGCCTTGATATTGTTTTTGATCTTCAGAATGCTGCAACTGACAGTTCCGATAAACCGGAGACAGACATTGTAATAGAAAAAATTTCAATTGAAAAGTATAATGGCGAAGATGTCAAGTTTCATATGAGCGATTATAAATAAGTTTTTTCTATTTTAATATAAATATTTTAATAATGCTTTTTATTATTAAAAATGTGCACAAACATTTTTCCGAAAGGAATTTCAGTATTTTCGTCTGCAAGAAAATCTGTACTTTTTTATAAATAAAAGGATATTTTTCCGAATCGGGCTTATAATAAAAAAGTGAAGAAAAAGAAGCGGATATTCGTCTGCACGTATATCTTAAGGAGAGAAAAACTTGGAAAAATTTGTTGTTAAGGGCGGTCGCTGCCTGCATGGCGAAGTCGAAATAAGCGGCGCTAAGAATGCTGCCGTTGGGATTATTCCGGCTGTAATACTGTCCGATGAACCTTGTATTCTTGAAAATGTGCCGGATATAAGCGACGTTTCAATAAGTCTGAGAATTCTTTATGAAATGGGCGCACAGGTACAAACTATCAGCAGAAACACATTCCGAATTGACGCAAGCAGGATCAATAATTTCTGTGTGCCGTATGAAAGCGCCAGACAGATGAGAGCCTCGTATTATTTTCTCGGCGCTTTGCTTGGAAAATTCAATAAGGCAAGAGTATCAATGCCGGGGGGCTGTCCTTTGGGAGACCGTCCGATCGATCAGCATTTGAAGGCATTTTCTGCTTTGGGAGCAAAATGTAATCTTGATCACGGTATGATTGACGTAACTGCCGACAGTCTTAAGGGAAATCAGATCTATCTGGATGTTGTATCAGTCGGAGCAACAATGAATGCAATGCTTGCCGCTGTAAAGGCAAAAGGACTTAGCATCATTGAAAATGCCGCAAAAGAACCGCATATTGTCGATCTTGCTAATTTCCTGAATTCTATGGGAGCAGACATCATGGGCGCAGGTACTGATGTGATAAAGATCAGAGGCGTTGACTATTTGAGGGGTACTACTTATTCAGTAATTCCGGATCAGATTGAGGCGGGTACATTTATGGTCGCTGCGGCGGCTACAGGCGGAGATGTTCTGGTAAAAAACGTTATTCCGAAGCATCTTGAATCAATAACAAACAAGCTTGAAAAAATCGGTGTTAATATCGAAGAATTTGACGACAGTGTAAGAGTATGGGTTGACGGACCTTTGGTTAAAACTAATATTAAAACCATGCCTCACCCGGGATTTCCCACAGATATGCAGCCGCAGATGGCTACACTGCTGACTCTTGCCGAAGGTACAAGTATTATTACAGAAGGTGTCTGGGAACAGCGTTTCCGTTATGTGGATGAACTCAGAAGAATGGGAGCTGACATTTCAGTAGACGGTAAGGTTGCCGTTATTGAGGGTACCGGATGTCTACAGGGTGCGCCTGTTAAGGCCTGTGATTTGAGAGCCGGTGCGGCGCTGATCATAGCAGGACTTGCAGCTGCCGGTGTTACCGAAGTGGAAGATATTCATCATATTGAGCGTGGATATGATAATCTTGACAAAAAGCTTCAAATGCTGGGTGCGGATATTGTAAAGAAGCATTTTCCGGGAGCGTCAGTTAAAAAAGCTTTATAATACAATATTAGTGCGTTCTTATGCACAAATTCAATAGAAACAAAATGTAAGGGGCGGATTTTTCCGCCTTTTTTACTTTAAAAGAAAAAGGTGAATAAAATGGCAAGGATTTATCCTCTTTTCAGTTCCAGCAAAGGAAATTCAACGTTTATCGGCGAACCGAATGGCGGTATACTTATTGATGCCGGTGTTTCATTTAAAAAGCTTACGGCGGCGTTAACTGACAGCGGGCTTTCTCTTGCATCAATAAAAGGTATTTTTATAACTCACAGTCATTCCGATCATGTAAAGGGACTTAAAATGCTGACTAAAAAAACCGGTCTGCCGGTATTCGGGCAAAGAGAAACTCTTGAAGAACTGATATCCGGTGAAATGATTGCACCTGCTTCTGAGGTATATGAGCTTGACAGTCCGGCAGCGGCGGCAGGTATGGAAATCAGCTGTTTTGATACTCCTCATGATACGGTTCGCAGCTGTGGTTATCGTGTGAAAACCTCTGACGGACGTGTGTGTGCCGTATGTACCGATCTGGGGTATGTGACGGAAAGTGTCAGAGAAAACCTTAAAGGATGTAATATTGTTTTACTGGAATCTAATTATGATGAAAAAATGCTGGCGTCAGGACCGTATCCGTATTACTTAAAGGAAAGAATACGTTCAAGGCAGGGACATCTTTCAAATACAGACTGCTCAGTGCAGTCGGCAGAATTAATTAGACAGGGAACAACTCATATTATTTTAGGTCATCTGAGTCAGGAAAATAATACTCCTTATATTGCCGATAAAATAGTTGAGGCCGGACTTAAAGAATTTTGCAGAAATAAAGATTACATATTAGAAGTTGCGCCTATTGAAACAAACGGAAAAATGGTGGTATTTTGATGTTTAATATAAAAATAATAACTGTGGGAAAGCTAAAAGAGCAATATCTCAAAGACGCTTGCTGTGAATATTTAAAACGCCTTAAAAGATTCGGTAATGTTCAGGTGATTGAACTGGACGAATACCGTCTTTCAGATAATCCGTCCGATAAAGAAATTGAAAAAGCACTGGAAATTGAAGGAAATAATATACTGAAACAGGCTAAAGGGTATTTGATAGCTATGTGTATTGAAGGAAAACAGCTTTCGAGTACCAAATTTGCAGAAAAGATTTCCCGAATTTCCGTAGATGGGCAAAATAATATTTCATTTATAATAGGCAGTTCATTTGGTATTGCGGAAAATGTGAAAAAAAGTGCAGATTTTATGCTCTCTATGTCGGAAATGACGTTTCCCCATCAGCTTGCCAGAGTTATGCTGCTGGAACAGATTTATCGTGCGTTTCAGATAAACAGTAATGGAAAATATCACAAATAACTTACTTTTTTGAAAAAAAGTAAGCAAAAAACTTTTAAGCCGGGTATAAGTAACTTGAAACAATTTCTAAAGACTCGCAAAGTTAATTTTGCAGAGAATTAAAGAAAAAATTTTGAAA
>CATKAZ010000106.1 GCA_949745795.1 uncultured Oscillospiraceae bacterium
AAAGATGCAAGAGCTGTTACTATAGATTTGCACGATAAATTAGAAGGAAAAAAACAAATTGAAAATGATGCAAAGCAATTGCTTAGATGTTTTAATTCTGAAACAGCATCTATTCTTTTAGCGTTAACAGTTAAAAATATTGATTCTTCAAAAAATAAAATAATGCGATGCTTTGAAACATTAAACAAATTATTTACAACAGATAAGGTTTCTTTATCTAAAGAAATATTAGAGGTTAAATTAGAACAAGCCGATTTAATGTATGCTTATCAATACCAAAAAGAACAAGAAAGACTACAGCAAAAAGCAATTCGTGAACAAATGGTTGAAGAAGAAAAAGTCAGACGTGAAATTGAAAAGCAAAAAGCTAAAATTGAAAAAGAAGAAAAACAATTTCAAAATGAAATTACAAAACTTATGGGATATATGCAAAAATCTAATGAAGCTGAAAAACAATTGTATATTGACAAAATACGTGAACTTGAGGAAAAGCTTAAACAGGTTGAAGCTGATAAAGAAAATGTTCTTGAACGCGAACAAAATACAAGGGCTGGCTACGTATATGTCATAAGTAATATAGGTTCTTTCGGAGAAGACGTGTTTAAAATTGGTATGACAAGACGTTTAGAGCCTATGGACAGGGTAAAAGAACTAGGGGACGCAAGTGTTCCGTTTGAATTTGATGTACACGCTATGATTTTTAGTGATGATGCTCCTGCCCTTGAAACAATATTACATAATACATTTAAGAACAAGCAGGTTAATAAAGTAAATCCTCGTAAAGAATTTTTTAAGGTTAAACTTGATGACATTGAAAAGGTTGTTAAAGAAAACTTTAATGCAACTGTTACTTTTACTAAAGTAGCCGAAGCGGCTCAGTATCGTGAAAGTTTAAGGATTGAAAAAAATTGTAGCAGTTTGATAGGAGAAAAGTAATAATGTTTTTTGATGTAAAAGATTTTGATATAGAACAAATAAGGCAAATTATATATGATAAATATATAAGCAGACCAAGAAATGAAATTAATTTTATTATGAGCCATGATTATTCAATAGCATGCTTTGTTGATGATTTGTTTTTTATAACCGATGACCACTTTTCTCCAAGATTGATTTACCAACCACTTTCACTCATTAATGCCTGTACAATTTCACTAGATAATTCACTAGCAATATGTCAGACAGCAAATAACCATGAAAGTAATGATGATAGCGGTGCTTTTGCATTAATAGACGTGAATCATCAAAAATTGATCGGGAAAAGTAAACTTATAACGGGATGGAAAAACTTAACACATTTATTTCTTGATTCTGAAAAAAAGATTTTTTATTGCTATTATGATGGAATACAAGTGGGTTATGATTTTAATTTTAATCCCATTAACGAATCTCAAGTACTATTATATAATAAGCATTATAATGAAAAAAGAAAGAGTGTAGAAGATAAAAGATCACCTACTTGGATGAAACAGCTTGACGCACGTAATAAGGCAAGGGCAGGAATTAATGAAGATACAATTAAATGTGACTGGCTTAGAAATAAGAAAACAGCCGAGGAGCGAAAAAAGTATTTTCGTTCGGAAGAACGTTGGAAGTTATTCGAAAGTGGTGTTATTAAAAATGATGAAGACCTTGAAAGACTTTATAAAACAGTCGATACTCCAACTGGACAAAAGAGAATGTTTAAAACTCTTTATGAGTTAAGGGAAGAAGGCATATTAATTAGTGAAAAAAATGATGTAATTATTAAAACTAAAGATGCAATATTAAAAAGTTTGAATAAACTTAATAACATAACATTATGACAAAATAAGTTAAACAGTTATTGAAGCGACAGTGTTTTAGAGTGCATAGATGGAGGCGATACGACATTTGTAAACGATTTAAAAGTTTCAAACCCTGTTATGATGAAAGTTATAGAATGCGATTCTTTTTAATTATAATTTATACCCCATGAGTATGAATAATTATCAAATACAAAACCTCAAAATTAAATACAATGATCCTCCTATCCCCGACACGGTCGGGGAATTTTATTAAACAAAATGCAAATCATAATAACACATCCTTTCGTTAGTTTTTGTCGAATCCGGATTACAGTTATTATTATACTCGGTATTTTTTCAATTGCAATAGGTTTGACGTAGAAGTTGCATTTCGTGTCGTAGAAGTTTCAAAATGTCAAAAAACAATATTATGTTATGTGAAAAATGCACAAAAAAAGCTTGCCAATAGGCAAGATATGTAAATACAAGGAGGTTAAAATGAAAACAGCAGCTGCATATATACGCGTTTCAACTGATGATCAAATTGAATATTCACCTGACAGCCAGTTAAAGGCTATAAGGGATTATGCACGTAAAAATGATATGATTCTACCGGAAGAATATGTTTTCATTGATGAGGGCATTAGCGGCAGAAAAGCTGAAAAACGTCCAGAATTTATGAAAATGATTGGTACTGCAAAGATAAAACCGAAGCAGTTCGATGTTATATTACTGTGGAAGTTCAGTCGTTTTGCCCGTAACCGAGAGGACAGCATAGTGTACAAATCTATGTTACGTAAACAATGCGGTATAGATGTTATTTCAGTTTCTGAACAACTTGGAGAGGACAAGACATCAATACTAATTGAAGCTCTGATTGAAGCCATGGACGAATACTATAGCATCAATCTTGCCGAGGAAGTTCGCAGGGGTATGACCGAAAAGGCGCAAAGAGGTGAAGTTGTTAGCACTCCTCCTTTTGGGTATGATGTAAAAAACAATGTCTTTATACCAAATACAGAAGCTGCTCCCATTGTTAAGATGATTTTTGAAAAGTATCTAAGCGGTCAAGGCTGTCTAGAAATAGCGAAAGAACTTAATAAAATGGGAATAAAAACTAAGTACGGAAACAAGTGGGAAAACAGGGGCGTTGAATATGTCTTACGGAATGTGGTATACACTGGTAAATTAACATGGACTCCCGTCAAAACCAAAACACGAGATTATAATTGTAAAGATACAATAATTAGTTGTGGAATGCATGAACCTATTATTGATCAAGAGACTTTTGATAAGGTTCAAAGCATGATTATTGAAAAGAAAAAACTGTTTCCTAAGCATTCAAGGCAATCTTCTAATGAATTTATGCTTAAAGGATTTCTCAAATGCAGCAATTGCGGTGGATCTTTGGTTTATGCAACAAATGACAGGGTTCAATGTAATAGATACTCAAAGGGCACATGTGAAGTTTCACACAGCGTAAGTCTAAGTAAACTTAATGAGTCTGTAATAAGTGCATTAAAGAATGACCTTGAAACACAACAATTTAACATATATAAAAAATCTAAAGAAGAACAAGATAATAAAGATATAACTCCGACTCTAATAGCCAAAGAAAGAAAAAAACTTGAACGTGTTAAAGAAGCTTATGAAGCTGGAATAGATTCTCTTGAAGAATACCGCATAAACAAAGAAAAAATTCTTGAAACGATTGCTGAACTCGAAAAAAATAAAAAGCCTGAATCTAATCCAAAGGATGACCTTCAAAAACTAAGTAAAACTATTAAAAAGAGTCTTGACATTCTAGAAGATGAAAATTGTAGCGAAAGTATTAAAAATATAACACTAAGAAGTTTTGTGCGTCAAATTGTTTATATGAAGAAAACCCGATCTATCGAAATTCTTTATCAAATATAAATTATCTCCTTATGTAATTTGGCGGTCCGGACGGTGAAATGTCTGCATCGCTTAGATATTTAAATCAAAGATATGCGGCTCCTTACGGAGAAGTCAGAGGTTTGCTGACAGATATAGGTAGTGAAGCCTCAGAAATGTTCCGTTCAGAGGCGAATGCTTTTTTGGATTCCGTTGCAACTGCATAGCTCCATTTAAGGGGGAGTAAATTCAGATATACATCTATGTTCTCTCTGTCGTTAACTACCATTCTGTCAAGTAACTGTGTGTAAAATTCATCCTCGTACTCAATGCCAACCATAAGCTCATTCACGGTTTTTTTAATATCCTCCATCAGTTTCTTTTGTTTTGCAATTACAACCTGTTGTTTTTCGGCATTTTTCATCATGGATTTTAATCTGTTGATTTCCGAGTTGTATTTTGCTCTAAGAGCCGTAAATTCATTACGGTCAATACTGCCGCTTGTGTAAAGGTCGATCAAGTCGGTACGCTTTTTCTGGGCTGTTTCAATTTTATATTCCAGAGCACCGTTTACATCTGTATCTGTCAAGTCCATTGAAAGCACCCTGTTAATCGTCTTAATTAAGTTATTTGATATTTTCTTACGGTCAATGGTGAGTTGTTTGCAGACGAGATACCTAATGTGTATGGCTTCTTCATTGCGGATACTCTCGCCAGAGCAGCCCAATTGATTACCCGCCTTATCGGTGTGCGGTCTGCCATGTTTTGCCGCTTCATAGCAACGCCACGCCTTGTATCTGCTCCCGTCTTTGCGGGTTTTATATCGGGCGACATAGCTTGCCCCGCATCTGCCGCATTTGATTTTCCCAGAGAACGGATAGCGGCCCGAGTGTTTTGCCTTACCCTCCTGCGAAAGGGATTTTGCATCCAAAATGCGGTTTGCCTTATCGAAAAGCTCACGGGAAATAATCGGCTCGTGGTGGTCTTTGATAATGACAAATTCCTCCTGTCCTCGGTTGTACTTCTTTTCATGGGATAGGAAGTCTGGCGTATAGGTTTTCTTCTGTACTAAATCGCCGCAGTATTTTTCGTTGCGGATAACACGGAGAATGACGGTGTTTTGCCATTCTTTCACACGCATAGGCTCGATGCCTTCCTCCCGAAGCTCACGGGCGATAACATGGGTGCCTTTTCCCTCGTCCACAAACTTGTGGAAGATAAGGCGGACGATTTTCGCCCCCTCCTCGTTGATAGTCAT
>CATKAZ010000107.1 GCA_949745795.1 uncultured Oscillospiraceae bacterium
AAAAGAAGAAGGCGTTGATATCCTTTTCGGCTATCCTGGCGGACAGGCCATCGACTTATTCGACTCTCTGTACGGACAGGATGGTTCCTGTTCTCATTTGGCAGGAGATTATATTTTTCGTAAGGACAATTATCATGTTATAGCCAATGCTGTTGATATTGAAAAATATTCGTATAACAGTATATTAAGGAAAAAAATACGTGAAGAGAAGAAATGCACTGATAAATTTATAGTTATGACTGTTGGAAGATTTACTAAACAAAAAAATCCTTATTTTATTGTGGACATTATTAATAAATTAAAGAGTTATAACAATGATGTAATTTTCTGGTGGTTTGGAAATGGTGCTATGGAAGACGAAGTAAAAAAATATGCAGAAGAAAATAATGTATTAGATGTGATTGAATTTTACGGCGCAAGTAAAAAAGTAAATGAATATTATTCGGCTGCGGATATTTTTATTTTACCGTCATTATATGAAGGATTACCGGTAGTAGGAATTGAAGCGCAGGTTTCAGGATTACCTACATTATTTTCAAATAAAATAACTAAAGAAGCCCGGATAAGTAATTATACAAAATTTCTACCTATTGAATCGCCTGATATTTGGGCTGAAGAAATACTTGGCTTTTTAAAGTTCAAAAGAGAAGATAATTTAAAAAATATTAACTTTGATGAATATAAAATCGAAAATAAAAGTAAGGATTTAGCTGGTATATATAAATCAATATTAAATGAAGAATTGACTAAAAAATAATTTATATTAATCTTATGAATAATGGAGGGTATATGAAATTTTCTATTATAATTCCAATATATAAAGTTGAAAAATATTTGGAACAGTGTATAAACAGTGTTTTAAATCAAAGTTTTGTTGATTATGAATTGATATTAGTAGATGATGGTTCACCTGATTTGTGCGGTAAAATTTGTGATGATTTTGCCAAAAATGATAATAGAATAAAAGTTATTCATAAAAAAAATAATGGTCTTTCCAGTGCAAGAAATGATGGATTAAGAATAAGCAACGGTGATTATATTGTTTTTTTAGACGGTGATGACGCAATGTGTGAAGATTCTTTTCAAAAAATGTCATCACTCATAGAAGAATATTCATATCCTGATATAATAATAGGCAATATTATTCATTGGTCAATAAATAATAATGAAATAATAGTAGATAATAGCAAGTATATGAGTAAGCAAGGTAATATGAATATCTTAGAAATTAATCAATTATATGCTAAGGATTCAGTTCAATTACCTTGGCGTGCTTATCAAAGTATATACAGAAAAAACTTTTTAATAGAAAATAATCTTTTTTTTGATGAAGACTTAGTAGGTGCGGAAGATTGTGATTATTATTTAAAAGTAATACAAAAATTAAAAACTTATACAATTACCGATACGGCTTTTGTTAAATATAGAATTAATAGAGAAGGATCTATAATAAACACACCATCTTATAATTCTGTAATCGGACAACTGAAAACCTTTGCTAATGCCTATAATTCAGCCAATATTTTTCCGGATGAAAAATTAATGAAAACATATTTTGCAAATAGATTTACTAACATAATTATATTAGTAAATTTATTAAATTCATCTTATGAGAGAAAAATTTGTTATGATTTTATTAAAACGAATAAATTTATTTTAAAATTTACCTCTAATACGTCTAAATTTGTTTTTGCAAAAGCTATATGGAAATTATTAGGTCTAAGAAAGGGATCAAATTTATTATTAAAATTAAAAAAATATTTTTAAATAAAGAAAGAGATATAAAATGTTTATATATTTATTTGTTTTTTTTCTTTCCACTATTATGTTTTATTTTACTTCTAAAATTAAAAATAAAACTTTTAGATTTATTTTGATAACTATAGCAATTATGCTGCCGGCAGTATTAGCCGGCTGTAGAGCCTCAAGTGTGGGTACTGATGTCACAACTTACGGAATTAAGCATTTTATGAATGCTGCTAATTCTGATTCTTATACCTATTATTTTCAAAATTATTCTAAAAATATACTATCTGAGCCTTTGTATCATATGCTTGTGTATATATTATCTAAAATATTTGATAATTATCATTGGGCACTGTTTTTTTATGAATTTATAACTATAATTTTCGCATACTTGGGAATTAAAAGATGTAATACTATTTTTAATACCCCAATTTGGTTGGGAATGCTGCTATATTATTTGGCAATGTTTAATGTTTCTCTAAATCTTATGAGACAGTCTATAGCTGTTTCAATAGTATTTTTAGCAGTTACATATCTATTTGAGTCGGAGTATTTAAAATATGTCTTTTTTTGTTGTTTAGCAGTTGGTTTTCATACTTCAGCTATTATTTCTATTATATTTTTACCTCTATTTTTAATTTTAAGACAGGAAAAAAAAGTTTCGTTTAATAAAAGAGTAATTCAAATCAGTATATTATTACTGTTAATGGTTTTTGTCATTTTATTTGGAAGTAGAATTATTAGAATTATAGTAAGTGCAGGAATAATACGCTCTGATTATTTGAATTATCTTTCCAGCGGATTATTTAAGTCTAATAGAATATCATATGTTTCAATTTTGACATACTTGATATATGTGGTCTTATATATTATTCATTATAAATTTTTAAAAAAAGATATATTTCATAATTTTAAATTTCAAAAGCATCAAAGATTATTCTTTTTAATAATTTCATTTTTTATATTATTTACAATGTTTGGATCCTTAATATCAACTTTTATTTCAAGATTATGTTTTTATTTTTTCCCTTTGCAGATGGTTTCTATGGCAAATATTTTACATTGTTACAGTAAAAAATCTAAAATTATTTGGGTTACTACTATAGTTTCATATTCTCTTATAGTTTGGTTAATTGTATTTGTAATAAAAGGGGATAATGCGACGGTTCCGTATGTTTTTGATATAAGTAATAATATGTATTAGAAATTTAAATGAAGGAGATAAAATAATGCAAAACATTTTTTATTTTAGTGAGCAAAGTGATCCTGAAAAACATGCAGGATACAAGGCACGTCAGGATGTTGAATCTATAGTATCAAAAAGGTATAAGCCTTTATATCCATATATATGTAAAAATAAAAACCGTATTATACAAATAAAAAATTTATTCAAGGAATTAAAAAAAGTTAAAAAAAACGATTATATTTTTATACAATATCCGTTAGTAACTTTTAATAAAATAGCAAATATAATACTTAAAAGAAAAAAAGTAATTTTATTGATTCATGATTTAAATGAATTAAGATTTGGCAAAACTAAAACAACTGAAGAAAAGAATATTATTAACAATGCTTCACTTATTATTTCACATAATATTAAAATGACAGAGTATTTAAAAAATCATGGCGTTGAAGAAAACAAAATTTTTAACTTGCATTTGTTCGACTATTTATCTGATAATAATGCTGAAATTAATCATACTGAAGACAGTAATTGTATATGTTTTGCCGGTAATTTAGAAAAATCGAATTTTATATATAATTTGTCGGAAAATATTATTAAGCTTGGCATTAATGTTTACGGAATAAATTTTAATAAAGATAAATCAAATAAAAATATTAATTATATGGGTTCTTTTGAACCTGAAATTATTTCAAGTGTTATTAAGGGTAAATTCGGATTGATATGGGACGGGGAACAATCTTCTGTTTGTTCCGGCTGTATGGGGAATTATATGAGGTATAATAATCCTCATAAATTATCTATGTATATAGCAGCCGGTATGCCTGTAATAGTTTGGGCGCAATCAGCTGTTTCTCAATTTGTCGAAAAATATAATATTGGTTTTTCTGTTAATTCTTTGGAAGAAATGCCTGATAGAATAAAAAATATTTCTGAATCAAATTATCAGTTATATAGAAAAAATGTCCTAAGGATAAGAGAAAGAATTGTTAAAGGGGATTTTTTAAATCAAGCATTAAATAATATTGAATTTTTTATAAATGGCAAAAAATAAATGGAATTTTATATTAAAGGAGTTAAAAAATGTCTCAACCCAGTATAAAAAAGAATTTTATATATAATACATTATATGAAATACTTGCAATTATTTCACCATTTATAACTGCGCCGTATATTTCAAGAATTTTTGAAGTAGATGGTGTGGGAATATATAGCTATACCAGTGCAATTGCATCATATTTTACTATGTTTGCGGCATTGGGAATACAATCATATGGAAAGCGTGAAGTTGCACAGCATAGAGATAATGCAGAAGAAACCAGTAAATTGTTTTGGGAATTGGAGATAATGTGTATTTCCACAACTTTATTATGCCTTGTTATATGGACTTTTGTAATTATTTTCAGCTCCGGTTATTCTGTTTATTTTGCAGTATTATCTATTACTGTTGCAGCAACAGCATTTGATATATCTTGGTTCTGGAAAGGGTATGAGCAATATAAATTTATAGTTATCAGAAATTCCATAATAAAAATTGTCGGCATAATTTTATTATTTGCATTTGTGCATAAAAAGACGGATTTATTACTTTATATTGCATTGATAGCAGCTACAGGTTTAGTCGGCAATATTTCAATGTGGACTCATCTTCCTAAATATCTTGTTAAAATAGATAAAAGATCATTGAATTTAAAAAAGCATTATAAGCAGACGTTAGTATACTTTGTTCCAACAATTGCCACTTCGATATATACTGTTTTAGATAAAGCTATGCTTGGCTGGATTACACACAGTGACAAGGAGAATGGTTATTATGAACAGGCAACAAAAATTTTGAATATTTGCAAAACAATTGTATTTTCAATGAATGTTGTTGTTTCTTCCAGAATGTCTTTTTTATTTGCTAAAGAAAAGCATGATGAAATAAAAAATAAAATGAATGAAACTATGAATTTTATACTGTTAGTTTCTATACCGATGACATTTGGTTTAATTGCTGTTGCTCCGAATTTTGTACCGTTTTTCTTTGGAGACGGGTATGAAAAAACTATTTCAATAATCTGTATTATGGCGCCGCTGCTTGTTATTATTGGTATAAGTAATTGTTTGGGGTCCTTATATTTTACTCCCAGCGGACAGCGTACAAGAAGTAATAAGGCAATTTTGACAGGAGCAGTGGTTAATTTAATTTTAAACTCCTTTTTAATTTATTTTTTACAATCTAAAGGAGCGGCAGTCGCTTCTGTAATTGCAGAAGTTACAATAGTTGTTATGTACTTATATATGGCTAGAAATTATTTTGATCTTTTGTGTATTATCAGACACTCATGGAAGCGTATAATTGCCTCATTAATAATGTTTGGTGCTGCCATTTGGCTTAGACATGTAATCTATATGCCGTTGGTTTTGTTAATTACACAAATTGCTGTTGGGGCTGCAATTTATGTTATTTGTCTTGTAGTGATGAGAGATAAGTTTTTTATAGAAAATGTAAGAAATATTGTAATGAAGTTTTTCCGGAGAAATAAAGTTTAATCGGAGGATAAAATGTTACCTATAAAATTGAAGATACCTGATAATTTTTTTAATGAAGAAGTTCGCTGCGGATATAATATTTCAAGACAAATGAAAGAAATTTGGGCGGTTGAATTGGACTTGCTTGATCAGTTTATTAGAGTTTGTGAAGAATACAAGTTAAAATATTTTGTTATGGGCGGAACCCTTCTCGGTACGATTCGTCATAAAGGATTTATTCCCTGGGACGATGATATAGATGTTATTATGCCAAGAAATGATTATAATAAGCTTTTACAAATAGGACCGAAAGTATTTCAGCATCCGTATTTTTTTTCTACACCTGAAACAGAGCATAAATTTTGGCGTTCTCATATACAGATAAGAAACAGTGAAACTACAGGTTCTATTCAAAGTGATGAAAACAGAAATAATAATAAAGGAATATTTATTGATGTATTTGTATTGGACGATGTACCGAATGATTCGGTAAAAAGAGCCGTTCACAGAAAAAAAATATCCAAAATCTATAGATGGGTATCAATAGATATGGATTTGGAATATCGTAAAAAGAATTTGAAAAGTATTAAATATATTATTTTAAAAATAATTACCAAATTGTTTGTGAATGCCGGATCTTATAGTAAGACATTTCAGAAATTTAATAAAGCTTGCGCTTTGTATTCCGGTAATGAGTCTCATACAGTTGCCCACACTGCTTTATCTTATCGTGAAGCAGTTGTATGGGATAAAAATGACTTTACAGATTCGCAAATCATGCCTTTTGAAATGTTGAACGTTACTGTTCCGGCAGGATATAAATCTGTATTAACAAAGCATTATGGAGAAAATTATATGGAAATTCCTAAAGAATATCCAAAGACTGCACATGGTGAGGTTTTTTTTGATGTGAATAAGCCATTTACATTTTATTATAAATAGGAGAATTTACAATGATTATTGGTTATACAACGGGTGTTTATGATTTATTTCATATAGGTCATCTTAATCTTTTAAAAAATGCTAAGGGAATGTGTGATAAGCTTATTGTAGGTGTAACAGTTGATGATTTGGTTACTTACAAGGGAAAAAATGCAATGATTCCGTTTGAGGATAGAATTGAAATAGTAAGAAGTATAAAATATGTAGATGCTGCTATACCTCAGTATGATATGGATAAGCTTAAAGCATGTAAAAAAATCGGAGCTGATATTTTATTTGTCGGTGATGATTGGTATGGAACAGATAAGTGGAAGGAGTATGAAAAAGCTTTTGAAGCGGAAGGAATAAAAATTGTTTATTTCCCATATACCAAAGGTATTTCTTCTACACAAATTACCAAAGCCTTAAAGGCAGTCAGAGGAGAGTAAAATGATAGTTGACAAAAAATATTGTATGAATTCTTACTTGATGTATAGAACAATTGCCGATGACAGTAAATGCTTTTCTGAAAAATTAACTCCGAAAATATTTCATGTTGATTTTCCGAGGATTCCGGTAAAAAACAGCAGTGATTTAGAGCAGGCAATACGTACTCAGATTGAAGATTGGACTAAAGACGGGAAAGCTGCATTGGCTGTATCGGGAGGAATCGACTCAGCAATAATTGCTAAATTTATGCCAAAGGGATCAAAAGCATATACTTTTCAATGCAAGGTTCCGGGTATAGAGGTTACTAATGAAGTACCTCAAGCTTCAAAATATTGTAATGAATGTAATTTAAATCATGAAGTTATTGAGGTTTTTTGGGAGGATTTTGAAAAGTATGCTCCGATATTAATGAAACATAAAGGAGCTCCTATACATTCTATTGAAGTTCAGATTTATAAAGCAGCTTTAAAAGCTAAAGAGGATGGATTTGAAAGAATTATTTTCGGTGAGAGCAGTGATGTAAATTACGGGGGACTAAGCGGACTGATGTCAAATGATTGGACGTATGGAGAGTTTGTTGAAAGATATACTTACTTACTTCCATATAAAGTATTGAAGGACTCAGAACTGATTTTAGAACCTTATAACCGTTTTGAAAAAAACGGTTATGTAGATGCACATGAATTTTGCAGAAGTTTCTTTTTAGAAGAGGGAATGGGAAGTTATGTTAATGCTTGTGAATGTGCCGGAATAGAGGTTAAGACGCCGTTTATTAATACTACTCTTGCAGTACCTTTGGACTATGAAAGAATACGAAAAGGCGAAAACAAATATATTGTACGTGAAGTATTTTCAAGAAATTATCAAAATTGGGTAATACCGACAAAAACTCCGATGCCTCGTCCTATGAATGAATGGCTGCATGATTGGAAAGGACCTTCCCGTGAAGAATTTTGGGAAAATTGTGTCGATACATTAACAGGTGACCAGAAATGGCAGGTATGGGCTTTGGAAAAATTCCTGAATATGGTGGATGAGATTGATATGAGGTGAATTATTTATGTATGATTATTTAATAGTCGGTTCCGGTCTTTATGGTGCGGTGTTTGCACATGAAGCAAAAAAAGCCGGAAAATCAGTACTTGTTATTGAAAAACGTAATAACATTGGCGGAAATGTTTATACTGAAAAAATTGAAGATATAAATGTCCATAAATATGGTGCTCATATATTTCATACCAACAATAAAAAAGTATGGAAATATGTTACTCAATTTGCTGAATTTAATCGTTTTACAAATTCTCCTGTTGCAAATTATAACGGAGAAATTTATTCACTGCCATTTAATATGTATACTTTTAACAAGATGTGGGGAGTTGTAACTCCTGAAGAAGCGGCAGCTAAAATCGAAGAACAGCGAAAAGAAATCAAGGATAAACCAAGAAATCTTGAAGAACAGGCAATAAGCTTGGTGGGCAGAGATATCTATGAAAAATTGATTAAAGGGTATACAGAGAAGCAGTGGGGACGTTCATGTACAGAGCTTCCGGCATTTATTATTAATAGACTTCCTGTAAGATTTACATTTGACAATAATTATTTTAATGCGCTTTATCAAGGAATTCCTATAGGCGGATATACGGAAATGGTTGAGAATATGCTTGATGGTATTGAAGTACGTCTTGGCGTCGACTATCTTGAGAATAAGAATGAATTGGATAATTGCGCAGAAAAGGTTGTGTATACCGGTGCAATTGACGCTTATTTTAATTATAGGCTTGGGGCTTTGGAATATCGTTCTGTTCGTTTTGAAACAGAAGTTTTAGATATACCTAATTTCCAGGGAAATGCTGCTGTAAATTATACTGACAAGGATACTCCATGGACTCGAATCATTGAGCATAAGTGGTTTGAATTCGGAAAACAGTCTAAAACCGTTATCAGCCGTGAGTATTCTTCAGAATGGAAATTAGGTGATGAGCCTTATTATCCTGTAAATGATGAAAAAAATAATGCTTTATATTCGGAATATAAGAAACTTGCCGCTGCTGAAAAAAATGTCATTTTCGGCGGTCGTCTCGGTGAGTATAAATACTATGATATGGACGCTGTTATTGCTTCTTCATTGATTATGTCCGAGAAAGAATTGAAGGCTTGAAAAATAAAACATTTATCGAATGTATATTAATAAAAAAAGAAATATGGATCAGTAATCTTGTAGAAGAAAAGGACAGGTGATAGTATTGGAAATCTTAACTCTTGTATGCTGCATTATAATTGTTGTTTTACTGGTAATTTTATTGATAAAAGCTAATAATCAAAATAGCAATGATAACAGTAAAGAAATTGCCGAACTGCAAAAGCAAATTGAAATTCTTAATCATAATAATACTACTCAAAATAAAATATTGATGGATCAATCGGTGCGTCAAAGTGATACTATGGTGAAAGCTATATCAGTACTTGGAGACAGTCTGAGGGATTCTCAGGATAAACAACAGACAAAGGTAAGTGAAATTCTTTTAAAAATAGAAACCGAAATGAATGGACTGCGTAAGGAAAATCAGGAAAGTTTGGACAAAATCAATAGTATTATAACTGAAAAATTGCAAACTACTCTTGATGATAAAATGAATAAGGCTTTTGAAACCATTGTAAAAAATATGTCTGAGCTTGGTAAAAGTCTTAATGATGGGCAGGATAAGCAGCAAAAAGCTACAACAGATAAGCTTACAAAATTAGAAGGAGACTTTGACAAGATAAGAACGGAAATTTTATCAACTCTAGACAGCATTCGCAGATCGAATACTGAAAATATTGAGAAATTAAGAAAAGATAATCAGGAAAGTCTTGATAAAATTAATAATACTGTAAATGATAAGCTACAGAAAACTCTTGATGATAAAATATCCAAGTCGTTTGAGGCTGTCAATAAAAGACTGGCAGAAGTTTATGAAGGACTGGGAGAAATGAAAAATGTAGCTTCGGGAGTTTCCGACTTAAAAAATGTATTGTCAAATGTGAAAACGAGAGGAATAATGGGTGAGATTCAGCTTGGGGCAATTCTTGGAGAAATCCTTGCACCTGAGCAGTACAGTGAACAAATTTCAGTGACACCAAAAGGTTCGGAAAAAGTTGATTTTGCTGTTAAGCTTCCGGGATTGGAAGACGGAGATTGCGTATATCTTCCTATCGACTCTAAATTTCCAGGTGATACATATTCAAATCTTCTTGCCGCATATGATACCGGTGACCCTAATGAGCTTAAGCTCAAAAGAACAGCACTTGAATCTGAAATAAAAAAGTGTGCTAAAAGTATACATGATAAGTATATAGTTCCGCCGCATACAACAGATTTTGCTATTATGTTTCTTCCTTTTGAAGGATTATATGCAGAAGTGGTAAATATGGGATTAGTTGAAGTTCTTCAAAGAAACTATAAAATTAATATAGCAGGACCATCTACCATGGCTGCAATGCTTAATAGTTTGCAAATGGGATTCAGAACTCTTGCTATTCAGAAAAAAAGCGGAGAGGTTTGGAAAATTCTTGAAGCTGCTAAAAAAGAATTCGGAACCTTTGAAACAGTTCTTACCAATACGAGAAATAGACTAAGACAGGCTGATGAAGAACTTGATAAGCTGATTGGAACTCGTACAAGAGCTATAAATCGAAAGCTTCAAACAGTATCGTCTTTGGATTCTTTTGAAGAATCTGCTAAATTATTAAATGTAACATAATTTCCAATTATATTTGAATATTTGGCGTATCAATTTAAGATGCGTCAAATATTTGAAAATTTCTTTTAAACTTTCTGTTGACAAAATAAAATAAATATGATATAATTTTTATGTTAAAAAGAAGTGTTTTTCAATGTCTGGGTGTGGCGCAGATGGTAGCGCGCTACCTTGGGGTGGTAGAGGCCGTGGGTTCAAGTCCCGTCACTCAGACCATTTTAAATCCCCGTAAATACGCCGTTTGCAAGTAATTGTAAGCGGCGTTTGTTTTTACCTTGATAGCATTTAGTACGCCATTAGTGCGCTATTAAAATAAAAAACTATTAAAAGCGGCTGAAAACAACAGTCTGAAATTAAAAGAAATCGGAGTAGGAAAGCTATTAATTTAGTAATCCTGCTCCTTATTTTTTATCCTGTTTTTCTCTCATTGTCATTATTAGCTTTATCCTTACGAATGATTAACATATCCTGAAGAACATTAGCTGCTTGTTCGTCTGCTTCTGAAATATAATGAAGATATTTATTAGTAGTGGTTATATCTCCATGCCCTAAACGTTCTTGAACCTGCTTGATGTTTACGCCTCCATACAGAAGCAATGTTGCCGAGGTGTGGCGCAAGCTGTGCAACTTACGATGTTTGAGATTATTTCTTTCAAGAAATTTTGAAAATTGCTTTGTCGGTGTTTGAGGATTCATTATTTCTCCGTTATCTTGGGTAAATAACCAATCGTATTCATGCCATTGATTACCTAGATTATTAGCTTGTTTATCCTTTTCGGCTCTTAGAAGTTTTACAAGGTCAATACAGTATGGATTAACAGCGACAGTTCTGACTTCATAGTCCTTTGGAGCTTTTATTTGAGTAGGCGTACCTTTCAGCTTAACCGCCGCCCTTTCAATAGTAACTTTATTGTTCACATAGTCAAAGTCACTGAATTTAAGAGCCGTAAGCTCTCCGCGGCGCGCGCCTGTCATTATGGATAACTGTATGAACACTTGGAATTGCAAGTCTTCCAGCTCCAAATACTTTAACATCTCTGCGGCTTCTTGCTTGGTAAAGATTTCTATCTTAGGTGTTACTACTCTTGGGACTTCTAGTAATTCAGCTTTTGCCGGACTGCTGTCAATAATATTTTGCTTAACCGCAAATTTAAATATTGACTGAACCACTGTTAAATACCTGCGTATGCTAGCCGCCTTTAACGTTTCTGAATCCTGCGAACCGTCACGCTTTTGCTTAGATAATCCGCTTAACTGATTTATAAAAGCTTGTATGTGAGCCGGTTTAATCTGATTTACTTTATGAAATCCGAGAGCCGGAAGTATTTTGCTTTCAATAGCTCTTTTATAAAATTCATAGGTGCTTGGGGATAGTGTTTTCATCTTAGCTTCAAGGTAAACTTTTGAAAATTCTTCAAGGGTTATTCTTTCGGCATTTCCGGCAATACCTTTTTTACAACGTTCTTCAAATTCAATAGAAATCTTCTGCAATTCCTTTTCAATCTGCTTAGCTGTCATACTAGGAGCTGGCTTGTAAGTCATGGTATAAGGCTTTAGGCGTTTCCCCTGACTGTCATAGCCATGGTAGACCCTTATAGTGTAAGATATAATGGTCCCGTCTTTATTCTTCCGAGGGGTTATTGTTGGCATTGTCGGTGTCCTCCTTTAAATACCTATACAAATGATTTTTCTTATTATAATAAAATATATCCATTATTTCTTTTTTTAATTTATCAGCAATAAAATTTTCTTTTAATTCATTTTCATCTGTTTGATAGTTATCTGCATAATGGTTTATAATATCTTCAACAACTTTACCAAAACAATCTTTTGCCCTGTGTTCCAAAAGTATTATATATTGTGAATATCTGAGAAAAACACCTTTACCCTCAAGTGCTTTGTTTATTTCTTCTGATTCTTTTATTTTATTTTCATCTTCTGACATTTCAGCCAAAACTAAATCAAAATTAAGTATATCTATTATGCAATCAATAATATCTGCGTTTCTTGTTATTCCATAAAATATAGCGTTTATGGCATCAATAACAGTATGTTCATACACATTATTGTTTTTTTTACGCTCTTTTACTGCTAATTTTAATGTTTCTATATACTCATTTTCCAATCCTATTTCATTATTTAAGGTTACATTTTTTGCCTCAACGCCTCTTAAAAGTTCATCACAAGTTATATTAAAAAAGTCTGCAAGTTTAATTGTATAAACAGTTTTTAAATCTTGTAGCCCTGTTTCCCATTTAGCTACTACTTCTCTACGAACATTTAATATTTTTGCTAATTGCACTTGTGTTAGTCCTGCATTTTCTCTTAATTCTTGAATCCTTAATCCTATTTCTGTCATTGAATTCTCATTCATGGTTAACCTCCAACTTCAAATAAAAGAACAATTTGAAAAAAAGTTCTTTTTTATACTTGACTTTCTGCTTTATATTTGTTATACTGTTTATAGAACAATTATACACTATGTTCTGTAATTTGTCAACAAATAAAAAGAATAAACGGAGGTAAAAAATGACTGAAGAAGCAAAAAAAGCAAAACGAGAGTATTACAAGAAGTATCGTGCAAAAAATGCCGAAAGAATTAAGGAACGTGAAAAGGCATGGCGCAAAGCAAATCCTGAAAAAGTAAGGGAACATCAAAAGCGCTATTGGGCAAAGAAATTTCAAGAGGAGCAAAACAAGCTATCCGCCGAAAAGGAGGCAGAATGAAAGAATTAATACCAATGGACGATTACGGAGTTTTTGCAGACACTAAGAACATAGCCAGAGTTAATA
>CATKAZ010000108.1 GCA_949745795.1 uncultured Oscillospiraceae bacterium
AAATGCGCCTTTAACTCAGCTGGATAGAGTAACTGCCTTCTAAGCAGTAAGCCATTGGTTCGAGTCCAATAAGGCGCACCATTTTATTATTTATATGGTGGGTGTAGCTCAGTTGGTTAGAGCGTCGGATTGTGGTCCCGAAGGTCGTGGGTTCGACCCCCATCTCCCACCCCATATTGTAATTTAAAATAGATGACAGTATTAAAAAGTCGGTAACTATGGATTTTTTAGTGCTGTCATCTATTTTAGTAAATAAGAAATTTTAAATTAAATCCTCATATACCAATATAACGCTATCTGTACTTAAACGTTCAGATAGCGTTATGCTTTTTGTTATTATCAAATTTTTTTTAGAATCAAAAAATAACGGAGTACAAAAGTACTCCGTTATCTTTATGACATTAATTTTCTACGCATAATTATTGAATCAAAAATATTAAGTTCACTATCATCATTCATATCTGCATTAATTCCGCCTTGTTCAGTAACCTTTGCATCCTTGAGCAAATATAAATTCATCATAACAATATCCGCCACATTAAATGAACCGTCTAAGTTTATATCACCTTTCAATTTTGATATATCATCAGGAGTTTTACCGTTTGGTTCGATACCCCAGATCAATCTATCTCCATCATACATGGTAATATAAGGAGTTGAAACCATGGCATCTTCACCGCCTTGTTGGAGTCCCTTAAATGAATAGTCATTAGAAGCATCCCATGATACCCCCTGAAGATTATCAGGAATTGAAATTCTAAACTGACACTCAGAACGATGCTCGGATTGTCCTGTAGGCATTACCACACTTCCGTCAGCAAATGACAATTTAACATAATAGATATTAGCATCATAATGAATCGGATCAGATATGGAAATTGAACCCTTATCAGAAGAATGCTGATCATATCCGACTCTTACAGATACATCAGAGATTGAATAACCTGCTTCAACAAGCTCAGTTATATCAAAATAGTAATTATAAGAAAGATTTTTAATTTGTCTTGCAGGCCATGCACTATGATTCATAGCATATGCTTTAATTTCAGTGTAACTATTTGACGACTGATTTATTGAGGCATTAACAAAAAATTCATCCCACTTAGGAGTTTCTGTCGGCGGGAAACTTGAATCAGCGGTACCGCCGTATTTTTCAACCATAGCACAAAGAGCCGCCGTATAACCGGCATTATAATCTATCGCAACTTCGGTATACTGATAATCACCTATTTTATCTGAATAATTTCCTGTTTGATCCGGACCGCCTACAAGAGCACCGTACAAAATATGAGCATGAGGCTTAGCGTCCTCACCTTCTGTCTGACCGATATTACTCCACTTGTCATTCCAAGCGCCGCTTGATGTTCTGTGATGCCATGCCTGTGGATAATTATCACCCATACCTACTACATAACTCATTTTTTTATCATTATCGCCAAAGCAATAATTCATTGTATCATCTGCAAAATCAGTATATTTCTTTGCCAGAGCAGTATCATCAGTAAAAAGTTCATCAACTGCAACATACGCTAAAAATGCAGTAGTTGTTGCATGACGCAGAGAACCCCATTGGAATAACCATGGCAAACCGTCCGGTGTATGAGAAATCTGCTTGCCGCCATACCCTGTTGTCCAGTACTCAAGATGCTTTTTAAACTGATCCTTCCATGTGCTGTCACCGGTATTAATTGCATAAAGAAGCGTACCTGCCTGCTGTACATCGTCCCAGCAGTAACCCCATGTATATTTCAATTCAGATGACTGCTGTTCTTTTCCCAGATTTGGAATATAATCGGTTTTACATAAATCAAGATAAGATTGTTCACCCGTTGCTATATACAGCCAGTTTGCAGCAAAGAATAAATCATCATAAAAACTTGTTATATCATAGTAACTTTTTTCTTTTTCATCACCGCCGATTGCACGATATTCATCAGCACGATCAAACAATGACTTTGCATGTGTTAAATATGTTTCAGCTTTTGCAGCGTCCGAATCTTTGAAACAAAGATAACCAATAGTCAAAGCTGCCGCCATTTGTCCTTCAATACTGCTGTTTCTGCATGTATAATAAGGACGTTCGGTTTCACCGGTCATTAATTCAAATTTATCCATATAAACTTCGGCAGAACCCCACCATTGATGATCAAATCCGCCTTCGCCTATCATATATATGATCTCGTCTCCAAGATCGCAGCCTACAAGATAATCAAGCGCCCATGCTAAATTATTTTTATATGTTTCTGTTTCACCGATTGCTTCAACACCATCTCCATACTGAAGAAGACCCCATCCTAGAAGAGCTGCGGAATATGCATTAGTCAAAGCAAACTTTAAATGGTCTCCTGCGTCAAACCAACCGCCCGGAACAAAATCATTTTCCATCGAATCGGCTCTCCAAGAAACTTCATTCCAATCAGGTAGTTCACCTGCCTGCTGAACCTGATAAAAGAACATTGATTTCTGTAACGCTTCACCGTAATTATAGTCACTGTTTGATTCAGCATATATTGCCGTATCATTAATTACAGGCATTGCCGAAGCAAAGGAAGTAACGGAAATTACAGCCGATACAGCTGCCGCTATAATTTTTTTCATAAATTAAACTCCTTTTCAGATAAAATGTCAATGCGTTTTAATGCACTGACATTTTACAAATTATTATTACCGATCAAGTAATATTCTTCTTACTGTAACAAGATCAAAAACATTTATTTTTCCGTCATCATTAACATCATAATTAAAATTACTTGTATCAATATCTTCTGTTAGTTCAGCCTTAATAAGATATCTTCCAAGATATACTACATCGGACACGTTTACTACACCGTCATTATTCACATCGCCCTTTACCTTTTCATCGTCCGTAGTTTCTGTTGACGGCTGTGGTTGTTCTTCGTCCCCGAATTTGTAATTTTCATCAATTTCCGGTGCATTCTTTATAATATCATCAAGCTCAGAAGCGTCTCCGCCGTACAAATTAACAAGTCCCGCACATGCCAAAGCAAAACAAGCGTTATAGTCAAGGGCCGGTTCTGTGGACTCATATGCTTCCCAATAATCTGTATATGTACAGTTGCTGTCAGTAGGTCCTCCTACTAAAGAGCCATACAGCACATGAGACATTCCTGTTTTAAGTGGGTTAGCCGCTCTGTGATGAACCTGCTGAGGCCATGTATTTCCATATCCAATAAGGAAACTTGTCGACTTCTGATTATTTCCCAATAAATAATCTGTTTGAAATTTAGCGCCCAGAGCATAAGTAGAATTTGCATCTCCCTTAGCTAACCCGAGAGCAACCATTTGAAGTGCACAGTTATAACGTGAAGCACCCCAGCCTGCAGCATTATAACTGTTTGTAGGAACGCCGCCCTTGTTATTAAGTTCAAACTGCATTTCTTTAGCATATGCCTGATCGCCTGTTATATAATACATAAGCGTTGCATAGCCTGACCACACTTTACCCCAACAATATAAATGATAGTCATAATATTGACCGTTATAGCAACCGTCAGCTGTTGGTTTATAAGTCGGCAAAGAACCTTCTCCGTTTATATACAGCCATACTTGAGCAAGAGCTAATTCATCAACATAAGTATCATCTAAAGTATACATTCCATCATTAATATCCTTCATACCGGTGTAAGTTGAAGCAAATTTATACAATGCATTTGCATACTTCAAACATTGCTTGGAATAATCCGGATTGGTATCCTTAAATACATAAGCAGTTCCTGCTAAAGCAGAAACCATTTCTGCGGTTGTTGCAGAATTATTATCAGAAGCTGTAAGCCAGTAGGTCGGACGGTTATATGTCTGATTTTCCGGAATTCCCCAGTCTAAATCATGATCAGATCTATTGGATACCGTTCCGCATACTGCATATACATTTCCTGAAGCGTCAAGATAGGTTGTTTTCATTAGATAATCACATGTTTTTTTCAAAACCTCCCTAAGATGAGCTTCACAGTTTGCTTTTTCATAAGCACCAGGATTCATATAATAAGACATTGCCAATGAAGATGCGGCAAATCCCATTGTTAAATTAAACTTAACGTGATCTCCTGCATCATGATATCCGCCTGAAACATCGACGGTATTACTTCCGCCGTTAGCCTCCTTTATCATAGCCTTTTCAGAAGCTCCGAGACCTACGGCATTGTCCAGAGATGCCTGCGCATCATATGTATGACAATTTCCTCTCCATGTCAGACAATTGTCGTCTACCTCTGTACCGCACTCATTAGCATCAAAGAAATACAATGACATTGCTAAAGCTTCCGCATAATTTACTCCGTCAGCGGCTGTAACTGTTGAAAAATTCATTACGCCTGTAATAGTGCATGAAAACAGCGTTGCAGCACTGACCAATGACGCCATGGCTTTTTTTAATCCAACAATTTTTTTCATTTATATCTTACCTCCATTTTAATTATTAAAATCAACTACTATTTTTAATATTTTATCATATTACAACTATAAACTTCAATGTTTTTTTGAATCTTTTATAAAATTCCACAAAATGCACAAAATAATAACGAGAGATTAGTACATATCGCTTTGATAAATTTGTTTAAATTAATAATAACTATTGACCTGTTTATTAAAATATGTTATTATTATTTTAATTTCATTAAATTGTCTGTTTTAACAGACAGAACGGAGTTTTTTATGAAAATTGAAACACAATGTCTGCATGAAGGATACCATCCAAAAAATACTGAACCGAGAGTTGTACCGATAGTACAAAGCACTACATACGTTTATGATTCTACAGACGACGTTGCCGCTGTATTTGACGATCCTACCAAAAGTTTAATTTATTCACGTTTTGAAAATCCAACAGTTATGGCAGTTGAGGAAAAAATCGCCGCTCTTGAAGGCGGTGCGGCTGCAATGGCTACATCAAGCGGTCAGGCAGCTACACTTTGTTCACTTCTTAATATATGCAGCGCAGGAGACAGTTTTATATCTACAGGTACTATTTACGGAGGAACTGTAAATCTATTTGCCGTAACCTTAAAAAAATTGGGCATAGAATGTATTTTTGTTGACGCTGACGCTTCTGAAGAAGAACTTCAAAAAGCCTTTAAACCGAATACAAAGGCCGTTTTTGGTGAAACACTTGCAAATCCGGCATTATCGGTACTTGACATTGAAAAATTCGCAAGACTTGCCCACAAAAATAATGTACCGCTGATTATTGACAATACATTTCCTACCCCTATACTTTGCAGACCAATTGAACACGGCGCTGATATTGTTATACATTCAACATCTAAGTATATGGACGGTCATGCTGTACAGGTCGGAGGGGTTATTATTGACAGTGGTAATTTTGACTGGACAAACGGAAAATTTCCTGAATTCACTGAACCGGATGAAAGCTATCACGGAACAGTTTATACAGAATCCTATGGAAAGCTTGCGTATATAGTAAAAGCTAGAATGCAGCTTATGAGAGACTTCGGATGCTATCCTGCCGCTAATTCAGCATTCCTTCTTAATTTGGGTCTGGAAACATTGGCAGTGCGTATGAAACAATACTGTGAAAACGCAAAGGTGGTTGCCGAATATCTTGAAGCTTCGGAAAAGGTTCTGTCCGTTAATTACCCCGGACTTAAGAGCAATAAGTATTACGAATTAGCTCAAAAGTATCTTCCTAACGGCTGCAGCGGTGTAATTACTTTTTCAATTAAAGGCGGAAGAGATAATGCAGTTAAGTTTATGGACAGCTTAAAACTTGCTTCAAATGTTGTTCACGTTGCCGATATAAGAACATGTGTTCTTCACCCTGCCAGCGCTACTCACCGTCAGTTAACCGATGAACAGCTTGCGGCGTGCGGAATCGACGGAGGTATGATTCGTTTCTCCTGCGGTCTGGAAAATATTGACGATATTATTGAGGATATTGCTCAGGCGCTTGAAAAAATTTGATTAAACTTTTATGGAACAAAGAAACAAATT
>CATKAZ010000109.1 GCA_949745795.1 uncultured Oscillospiraceae bacterium
AATTTTCAAAGGCAAGGCAGTTTTCCACAATATGCGCACTTCCGACACCGCTTCCGCCCAGCTTAAAACCGTTGCCGTCACAGTCGCCGTAACCTTCGCCGAATTCTGTATAGCCGTTTCTGAAGGCAATGCAGTTGCGCAGTGTTACTACGCCAATAGGACCTGTTTCGGTTTTTGCAAATAGATCCCAGCCGTCGTCACTGTTATTGTATGCCATGCAGCCGTCAAATACGTTTCCTTCGCCGCAGGTAAGCTTAGCGGCAAAACCGTCGGCATTTTCCATTGATGCATTATCGCAGTTATTTTTTGAAGTACAGTTTAGAATAAGATTGTTTGAAGGCCATTGATCAATTGATGCATAAGCGGAGTTATAACGTGAGATTTGCAGTCCCGTGTCCTGATTATCGTTGAATACCATCATTTCGATAATGTTGTTATCGCCTGATAGCAGCATACCGTTATCGCCTGCGCCTTTTATTTCAAAACCCTTGAAATGCCAATAGGAACCGTCAAGGACAACGCCTCTGTTAGAACCGTTAACCGTCATCGAAGAGAAGTCCCATAATACATCTTCTCCGGGATAAGCCATAATAACATTTCTTTTGCCGGAAGTACCGCTGTTTGCTTCTTCAATCAAAATTGTCTTATTAAAATTATAAGTACCTCCAAGGAGATAAATTGTAATGCCCTGAGTTTCTTTTGCCAGTGATATTGCCGCATTTACACTCATAGGATCGTCTTTTGTACCCTTTGCCGAATCTGAACCGTTTGGTGAGCAGTAAATCGCATCGGCGGAAATTACGATTTCAGCAGTTGTTATTGCCGGAGCTTTAGTTGTTTCCTGTTTAGCAGTTGTAATCGGGACTGGTGTTGTTTGGGGAGTTTTTGTTGTTACAGCAGGGGTAGTAGTCGGAGGCTCAACCTCACTGCCGGAAGAAAATCCGCTGCCGATTGCTATAACAGGGGAGGTATAGGATTTTATTTGCGCCATAAGAGCGGTATTTACGGCATAATCCTCATCGTCAGCGGAAGTAAATTTAAAATTAAAATCTCCGCCGCCTAAACGTCCGGCTTCAGACATAACAATCTTAGGTACATCAGCGGCTGCGTCAGCTGTATAGTTATACATAATATTGCTGTCGGTGTCAAAATTGTTATAACCGTAACCGTCCAGTGATTTAACGCTGTCAGGAACTTTATCGCTTCTTGACGAAGCTTCATATGCGTCAAAGCTTGTGCTGTTTTCATTTTGAGTAATATAGCTCTTAGCGCCTTCTATATAGTTTCCGTAGGATTTTATCATAGCGCCTACACCGTCGTCAAAGGTACCCGTATCTGAGCCCTGACCGCAAATAAGCATAGGATATTTGCAGTTCCTGAAATAATTTGCTTCGACAAAAGCATCGGCGTCCAGTACTGCGCCAACGCCGTACTTAGCGTTTCCGTCATAATAATTGTTGTAAACGTGAACGGACATAGTTCTGATTCTCGGGTGTCTGGAATCGGAATGATCAAACCAATTGTGGTGATATGTGATCCAGTTTTCTCCGGTTTCGGATTTCATTCCGCAAAGGGACATTTTTCCCGAATCCCAGAAGTGGTTATAGGAAATAGTAAAATACTGGGAGTCGTTTTTCAGATCCAGCGAACCGTCACCTTTTGCCTGATCGGCGTCACTGCCGGCAGTACCGTAAAAAATATCGTTATTGTGAATCCAAATATTTTTATTTGCGGTTTCAAATGCAATTCCGTCGTCACCGAAAAGCATAATGCCGATATTTCTCACTTCTATATTCTGCGTTCTGATGCAGCGGATGCCGAATCCGTAGCATACAGCATCTTCGCCGATACCCTCAATAGTTATGTTTTTAACGGGTCTTGACGCGTTGCTTGCTTTAATATGAAGATTATAGGTATCTCCTGAATCAGTAACGCCTTGAGCTGTTACCTTGCCGATAATTCTTATATCTATAGGTCTTTTTTCATAGCCTTTTTGAAGAGCAGTCAGAATTTCACTGATACCTGTGCAGGAGGTTACTGCTCCCTTGTCGCTGGTTACAACGTCAAGAGTCATTGTGCTTTTGGTTTTTTCTGTAAGATAGAGGACAACTGCATCGTCTTTCAGTGTGCCGTCATCATTGTATGCTCCCACACCTGTACCGCCGTTGGGGGAATTAGCAGAAAAGGCGAAACCGCTTCTGTCGTAGTTTCCCACGGCTATGGGATTCGATTCGACAGCTTTTGAAGTATCCTCTTTGCCGTTTGTTGTAGGTACAACCTTCATAACGTAGCTGCCCGATTTCAGTCCGACAGCATCTGCTCTGAAATATCCGCTGTACTGTCTGATAAGCATTGTATCAAGCTGAGTATAGCTGCCGCCTGCGGGTTTGCAGTATACGTTATAGCCGTCCGCACCGCTGACGGGAGTCCATGTAACGTAGGCAGATTCTTTTAATACGTCCGTACTTGCCGGAGCAGAAAGATAAGTTTCCGCCGATGCGGAATTAATACTGATATAGGAGTAATTTCCCGTTATCAGTCCTCCTGCTGCAATGGCTGACGCCAAAAAGCAGGAAATAATTTTTTTTAACTTCATAGCCTTCTCCGTTCCGCCGCATTTTCTGCGGCAAACAAAATCATCATAATGTATAATTTTATTATATAACTCATAATAAAAATTGTCAATTGTGATAATAGACATATTTGCATAATTGGTATTGTGATTTTTAACATAAAACGCAGGCAATGCTGTCAGGGTTATTTTTTGCCTACTTTTTTATCAATAAATTTCGGTTCAAGCTTGGAATATAAAATTTTCTGTTCACTGTAAAGACCTGCATAGCCTGAGAACATATATGCTATAGCACATGTAATAAGGTATATGGGAAGATTTTTTACTCCGAAAAGTTCAATACAGAGAAACAGTGCCGTTATCGGACAATTTGTCACTCCGCAGAAAAGGCACGAAAGACCGATAGCCGCACCCAGAGAGCAGTCCAGTCCCAGTAAAGGAGCAATAAAGCTCCCGAAGGTTGAGCCTACAAAAAATACCGGCAGGATTTCTCCGCCTTTAAAACCTGCGCCGAGGGTAAGAGCAGTAAATAAAAGCTTTAGAATAAATTGCTGAAAGGGTGCTTTTGTTTCAAAGGCTTTTGCTATAACTTCACTTCCGGCACCATTATAATCATATGTACCGCATATAAAAGTCAGAATAACAACTAAGAGTCCTCCTATAAAAATTCTAAGGTAGGGGTTTCTTATAAAATATCTGTAAATTCTTGCGGAATTTTTCAGAACAAAGCAGAAAGCAATGCTGAGCAGTCCGCATAAAATTGCAATAATCGAAGCTTTTATGTAAATTTCCCAGTTAAGGGAATCAATTTTAACGTTCATTAACGACGGCGATACTCCGAAGTAAGAGGAAATTTTAAATCCGATAAGAGCCGCTGCCGAACAGGGGATAATAGCGGAATAATGCATAATCCCGACGCTTATAACCTCCATGGAAAAAAATGCGGCTGCTGCGGGAGTGCCGAAAAGAGCTGAAAATCCCGCACTCATTCCGCACATTGTAATAAGTCTGTGATCCTGTTCATTAAGCCTGAACCAGATACCGATCTGAGAACCTATACTTCCTCCTATCTGGAGAGCTGCGCCTTCCCTGCCGGCGGAACCTCCTGTAAGATGAGTCAGAATTGAACCGGTAAAAATACTCAGAGTGTTTTTCCAGGTCATACTTTCGCCGTCTCTGACTGCTATAAGAACCATATTAGTACCCTTATCATGAGTAAGCTTTAACAGCTTGTAAATGCCTACAATAAGCAGTCCTGCAACGGGAAGCATAAGTATAATGCTGGGGTGAGTTGTTCTTATATCAGCGCATTTTTCTAATCCTACATGAAATGCCGATGCCGCAAGACCTACAGCAGCACCTGTTACTAAGGACAGTAATATCCATTTAATAAATCCGCCGAACATTTCGGGAACCCATTTTTTCATATTGCTGAAAAGCTGTAAAAGGTAATTTTTCATTTTTTTCTCCGTTTTTATGTACTATAATTATATAATGCCGAGTAATGTTAAAACATAAAAACCGGAACTTTTTCATGTTCCGGTTTTTATTGATTATGATTCGGTGATCATATCAGGAGTTATATTATATACAACAGCGTCATTACTTTTACTTTCATCGTATTCAGGAACGTAACTTATTTTAAGTGTTTTCCAATCCCGGGGATTTTTAAAGGTAATATAGCCTGTAGCGGTTTCTTTTGATTTGATTGTTGTAGTCATGACTTCTATGTCAGGCAGTTTTTCCGATGCCATTGCTTCGCTTTCCATAGATCTGCCGCTATTAATATTTCCGCCGTCAATTTGAACGGTGAAGTCAGCCAATGCCGATATTTCCAAATCTTCATTGCTGTTATTGGTGATTTCAAATACGGCTGCATAGCAATTGGTGTTTTCGGATAATTGACCGAGAAGTACAACCTTTGTCAAGTTTACATCGCAATCTTTAAATGTGGTTTTTTCGTTCATTTTTCCTTCTGTTTTTACACCGGGAGCATTTGTTTCTGAAAATTTATCATTAGGATTTGAATAGGAATTTGAATCGTCATATAACTTAATTTTACTGTCAGATGTTTCGCTGCCATTATCAGCACAGCCGAAAAGGGAAACGGAAAGTGTCAGCATTGACAATACTAAAACTATATTTTTTATTTTTTTCATAACATTTCTCCATAGTTTTTTATTTTTATTATAACATTATTATATACTTTTTTCAAGACTTCTTTTTATATTTTATAAAAAAATCTGTCCGAATTTTATTTACGGACAGATTTTTTAATGTAATTTTCACACAAGGTAATGTTATTCATATCTAAGTGCATCGATCGGGTCAAGATTTGCCGCTTTTACAGACGGTATCAGACCGAAAACTATTCCCACAGCCATAGAGAATATTACGGATACTGCTATAGAAATTCCGCTTATAGCAACAGGAACATCTGCAAATTTTGAAATAAGCTGAGCTAAAATAATACCTGCTATAATTCCGATGATTCCGCCTATACTTGTCAGTACGGCGGCTTCAGTAAGAAATTGCCCTAATATAATTTTTTTTCTGGCGCCCAAAGCTTTTTTCAATCCGATTTCTCTTGTACGTTCAGTAACGGACACAAGCATTATATTCATAACGCCTATACCTCCCACAAGCAAAGAAATACCGGCAATGCATATTACAAGCGTATTTGTGGAATCACTGAGCTTTTGTAAGGATTTTGCTCTTTCAAGCTGGTCTTCGCTTTTATATTTAATACCGCTGTCCTCGGAAACGGTAAGACGGCCGTTAAGAATATCCACAGCTTCTTTGCCGGCTTTGGTCATACTGTCCGTATCGGAGGCTTGTATAATACAGTTTTGCGGTTCATCGTATTTAAATATAACAGACCATGAATTGATCGGAATAAATACCTGTCCGCTGGAATTTTCCTGATTGTAAAGCTGATAATCTTCGTAATTGTTGATAACAGGTTCAAATTTACTGTTTTGAACGGCGACGCCTATTATTTTAAAGGGTTCGCCGCTTATATCAATAATTTTTCCTATAGGATCATCACCGCCGAAAAGACCTGTAGCGGCAGTAGTATCGATTATAGCTGTTTTAACACTTCCCGTAAATTCTCTTTTGCCGAAGCCCTTTCCGGATTTTATTTTGTATCCGGTAGTATCAAAATAGTCTTCGTCAATACCCAAAACGCTTCCGCCGTTGAGAGCCGTATTCATATAGTAAAGGGAATCTACGTAGCTACGCTGACGATAAAGAGAAACAGATTTTATTTTATCGGAATCTTTAATCTGTTTTTTTACTTCATCTGGAATAACCGAAACGCCTTCCGGAACACTTTCATATTGTAGATCCATTTGACCGTCGCCCCTATATAAAGCAATTTTAACAGTATTGTTTCCGGCACCGATAAGATTGTTTTTTATTTGTTCGTTGGTACCCTTTATAGTAGATACGATAGCAATAATCGCAGCTATACCGATAATAATACCCAGCATGGTAAGTAATGAACGCACTTTATGGGACAAAATTCCCTTAAATGATAATATTATATTTTCAAACATATAGTGTCACTCCTTACCATAAAACTTCGTCGGTATCTTTAGTTTTTATTCCCTCTTTTATGTTTTTTCCGTATGGGAAACATATTTTGTCGCTTTCGCTTAAGCCTGACTTTATTTCAATCTGACTGCCGTATATTATTCTTCCGGTTTTTACATATTGTTTTTTCAAACGATTATTTTCGTCTGCTTTCATAACATAATACTTACCGTCCTCTTCACGGACATAAACCTTTGGTATAAACATTCCCGCTTCTTCATTTTGCGCAGGTATTGTAATGCTGATTCCCATATCTGTGGACATTGCAGTGTCATCGGTTATTTCTGCTGTAAATTCATAGGTGCTGCTGTTTGGATTTTCATTCCAGTTTTGAGAATTGTATGAAACAGGCGACATATTGATTTCGGTAACCTCAGCCTGTGCCGATTCTCCTGTTTCCCATGACATTACATTAATTAAAGAACCGACTGCCACCTTGTCAAGATTCATTTCACCTACATACCCTGTAACGCTGAGACCGTTTTGTCCTTCAACCACTATAAACGGAGAGCCTGCCTCAAGATTTTCCAAATCTCCCACTGATGAAACATGACCGTCCATTGTACTTATTATACTGCCGTTTTCTTTTTGTGCCTGTGCATTTTTATATGCAATTTCAGCTGCTTTTTTTTCCAGTTCCAAGGATTTTATTTCTGATTCCTTTTCGGAAATCATTCTTGCAAGCTCTGCTCTGGAATATAAATAATCGTCGGAATTAGGATCACGCTGAAATCCCGTATAGACCGAATCATTATAGTTAGCGTAACTGTAATCATTTTCAAACGGCTGGTATGTTTCAAGAGGTTCTTCCGCCAATACCTTAAAGCTGCCGTAAATTTTAGCATTGTATTCAAGTGAAATTCCGCCATCGGTATTTAAGGTTACGCTTTCTCCAACACGCCAGTCTTCCGGCAATTCTTCCGTGATATATCCGCCGAAAACAGTCCATTGGTAAATAGCGGCATTAGAATCATCGTAGACTCTGAATACTGCGTATGATTGGTTTTGAGCCATTGTCTGCAAAAATATTGCTTTTACCACAGTTTCTCCTGTACAGTTAAAGACAAGCGGATTTTTTACACTTCCGTCACCGCTTACAGCGGCAGAAGAATTTTCTATAACTTTAAGCTTGTCAACAGATGGTCTTGCGGGAGGCTCTGTGGGTTCGGGTTCCGGAGGAGCAGGGGGATCGGTAGGTTCCGGTTCGGTAGGCATCATCTCGGAGGGTTTTAGATTTTTAAGTCTTGTAAGTTCCTTTTTGGCGGTTTTGATGTTGACTTCAGCCATTGATACTGCATTTTCCTTTTGTGCAGCGTCAAGCTCAAGCGCCGTCATGTCATATTTCATAAGGGGATCGCCTTTTTTTACAGTATCGCCCTCTTGTACCAGTACTTCTTCAACAAGCTTTTGATTATCAAGCATAACTTTCTGAACATTTCCGGAAGTTATCATACCGGAAAGTTCAAGCTCATCGCCCCAATAGGAATCTGTCATCAATGAAACCGGAGTAACCTTAGCTACTGCTTTTTTTGATTTTCTTGATTCGTTTATTTTATATGCGCCGAATGTACCGCCTAGTATAACTGCAACGCAGACTGCGGCTATAATTAATTTTTTCACAGAGTTTCACCTCCGGAATATTCAGATAATTCGCCGTCACGAATATACATAATTCGTTTTGCATGATCGGCAATTTCCTTTTCATGAGTTATCATTACTATTGTAACGCCCTCGTCATTTAAGTTTTGAAATATTTCCATTACCTGTTCGCCGGATTTTGTATCCAAAGCGCCTGTAGGTTCGTCTGCAAGAAGAAGTGTGGGTGAGTTTACCATTGCTCTTGCTATTGCAACACGCTGTTTTTGTCCGCCGGAAAGCTGTGTGGGTTTAAAATTCATTCTTTCTTCCAATCCGACTTTTATCAAAGCTTCCTTTGCCATTTCACGTCTTTCCTTTTTGGGTACTCCTGCATACAGCAGAGGAAGTTCCACATTTTCTACCGCTGACTGTCTGGGCAGCAAATTGAAATTCTGAAATACAAATCCTATTTTTTTATTTCTTATTTCAGAAAGTTCCCTGTCCTTGCAGACTGAAATATCGCTGTCGTCGAATATAAAAGTACCCGAAGTCTGTCTGTCCAGACAGCCGATTATGTTCATAAGAGTAGATTTTCCCGAACCGGAAGGTCCCATAATAGCAAGGTATTCTCCGCTGTCCACCGAAAGATTTACGTCTTTCAGTACCGGTACAGCATCCTTTCCCTGAATATAATCCTTGCAGATTTCCTTTAAATCAATAACCATAAAAGAAACCTCCTATTCAGCCGGAATAACGTCAGCGTTATCGTCACCGAAATTTTCGGATTCAGGAAGAAATTCACTGTTTTCTCCGTCAATAATATTTTCGGGATTGTCGTTATCATCTATTTGAGGAGCAATACCGCCGTTTTCATCAAAAAATCCACCGTCTTCACCGCCGATATCGTCTATATTGTCAATATCACTGTTGCCGTTTTCATCATCGGGTATGATTTCATTAGGATCAGTTGTGGTATTCATTCCTTCTTTATAATCATCGGCAGGGTAGGCTATATTATCTTTGTCTGTCAGACCGGAAACGATTTGGCAGTCACCGTAATTTTCGTCCTTTTCTCCGATTTCAACGTATTTTTTTTCAAGCTTGTCTTTTTTTCCGGCAGCCCATACAAATGTTTTTCCGTTATCATCTGTGACAATATAATCTTCATATATCCATATACCGCTTTTTTCTTCCAATCCGGACTGTCCATAGTCCGGTTCGATAATAACGTGCTGACCCAGCATAAGACCCTCGTTGCTTTCCAGGGATATATAAAACGGATATTTTGATGATGTTGTCATTTCATCTGAATCGCCGCCGTACATAATGCCTCCGTTGTTTTGAACAGGCTCAGAACCTATTTCGGTAATTGTTCCGTTCCATGTTACCGTATCATCTGCTCTTGAACGGATAATAACAGGCATATCAGCGCTTACTGCCATCATATTTTGTTCGTTAACAGTACCCTTTACTCTGAAATCACCGCTTGCAATAATAGTCATTACAACATCTGCATCTGTATTTTCTCCATACATGTTGTCCGGAGAATTACCGTCTGCATTCAATGAATTTATTTTTTTTACCGTTCCTGCCATTTCCGATTTTACGGTAGAATTTTTAATGGAGTTTTTTAATTTTTCCAGTTCTGCATTTTTAACTTTTTTATCATATTCTGCTTTAGAAATATCGGTTTTTAAGGCTTGTATCTGTGTGGAATAGGAAAACTTATCGTCATTTGACGCATTTTTCTTATCATTTTCAAGCTGTGTTATTTGTTTTTTCATGGAATCAATGTCATTATCGAATTTTTCTATTTCCAGTTGACCTTGTTCTAAATCCAGTTCCATAGCTTCAACATCGTAGATAAAAAGCTCTGTACCTTCTGAAACCTCATCGCCTTCCTTAACAAGTATTTCTTTTATTGTCTTTGTGGTATCATACTTGACATCAAGGCTTTTCTGGGATTCGATTACGCCTGAAAAGCAGTTTCCGCTCAAAGACATCATATTGACTGTGTTTATATCTGCTACGGAATTTACAAAAACCTTTTCTCCGTTATCATTTCCGGAATTGAATTTCCATATGGCAATTCCCGATACAGCAACGGCAACTGCTGCTGCTGCCGAAACGGCAGTAATTATAATTTTCTTTTTTTTATTCATTAGAGTTCTCCCTTTTTGTCTTTATGTATCAACTGTATTATACATCATAGAACACAATAAGTCAACCAAAATCATAACTTTTTTTGGTTTTTTAATATTATAAACAACACATCGGACGGTATGCATATAATTTTATAAAAATCAACAAGGCAGACTCAAAGCCTGCCTTGTTACTGTTACTGATTAAATTTTTCTTTCAGCTTATCAAAAAAAGATTTTCTTTTTTCATAATGATTTTCTGTTTCACTTTCGGACATAGATGATTCATATTCACGCAAAAGCTCTTTTTGTTTTTTGTTAAGGTTTTTAGGAACTTCAATATTGACTTTGACGTACTGATCGCCTCTGTCGCTTCGTCTGAGTTTTTTTACGCCTTTTCCCCTTAGACGGAATACAGTGCCTGTTTGTGTTCCCTCTGCAATATTGTATTTAACGTTTCCGTCAATGGTAGGAACAGTGATTTCATCACCCAAAACTGCCTGAGTATAAGTAATAGGAATTTCACAATGAATATCTGAGCCGCTTCTTATAAACAGCGGATGAGGTCTGACAGATACTACAACATTCAAGTCGCCGGACGGTCCGCCGTTTAAACCGCTGTCGCCCTGTCCTCCGACTCTTAGAATCTGACCGTCGTCTATGCCAGCCGGAATATCTACATTTATAGTTTTAGTAACCTTTATTCTTGCAGTACCTCCGCACTTTTTACACGGATTTGAAATTATTGTTCCCTTTCCTCCGCAGCGTGAGCATGTTTTTGAAGAGGATATCATACCGAACGGAGTTCTCTGAGTAACCTTTACAGTACCCGAACCGTTACAGTCAGGACATGTCTGCGGAGACGAGCCTGCCGCAGCGCCAGTTCCGTTACACTCGCTGCATTTTTCCATTTTATTTATTTTAACGTCATGCTTTTTGCCTTCACAGGCTTCCATAAAGCTTATATTTATATTGGTGTTGATATCCTGACCTCTTCTGGGAGCGTTGGCATTGGAGCGTCCTGAAGATCTCATACCGCCGCCGAAAATACCGCTGAACAGATCTTCAAAAATATCTCCGCCGCCGAAGCCACCTCCGTTAAAGCCTCCGGAAAATCCGCCGCCGCCGAAGTTCGGGTCAACTCCCGCATGACCGAACTGGTCATATCTCTGACGTTTTTCGGAATCGGAAAGTACTTCATAGGCTTTGTTTAATTCTTTGAACTTTTCTTCACATTCTTTATCGTTAGGGTGAAGGTCAGGGTGATATTTTCTTGCCATTTTCTTAAAGGCTTTCTTTATTTCGTCGTCGGACGCACCTTTCTGAACCCCCAGCACCTCATAATAATCTCTTTCATCAGCCATAACTGACCGCACCTCTTTCTGTCTGTATATGACATACTGTTATACTTTTTACAGTCGGGTATAAACAGCTTTCGGGCGGACAAATTTATCCGCCCTCACAGCCTATATTTTTTTAAGCTTCAGTGTAATCAGCATCTACTACACCGTCATCATTTGACGCATTTCCTGCCGCACCTGCCGCTTCTGCCGCAGCCTGCTGTGCAGCTGCCTGTTCTTCCGGACTTGCGTTCTGGTAAACCTTTGTTGCCAGTTCGCCGAATGCCTTTTGCAGTTCATCGTGCTTAGCCTTAATATCGGCAATGTCATTACCCTTTAAAGCTTCTTTAAGTTCGCTGCACTTAGCTTCGATCGGAGCTTTTTCATCGGCAGTTACCTTGTCGCCGAAATCGTTAAGGGCCTTTTCGCACTGGAATACAAGATTTTCGGCATTATTCTTTGTATCGACTTCTTCTCTTCTCTTTTTATCTTCTTCGGCAAACATTTCAGCGTCCTTTACAGCCTTGTCAATGTCCTCCTTAGACATATTTGTTGAAGAAGTAATAGTAATGTTCTGTTCCTTGCCTGTACCCTTATCCTTAGCGGAAACATGAACGATTCAGTTTGCGTCTATATCGAAAGTAACCTCGATTTGAGGGATTCCTCTAGGTGCCGGAGCAATACCGTCAAGACGGAATGTACCGAGCTGTTTGTTATCCTTGGCAAATTCACGCTCACCCTGAAGTACGTTGATATCAACGGCTGTCTGATTGTCGGCGTAAGTTGAGAATACCTGAGTCTGTTTTGTAGGAATTGTAGTATTTCTCTGGATCATAGGAGTGCTTACTCCGCCTGCCGTTTCAATACCCAGTGTAAGAGGAGTAACGTCCAGAAGAAGCAGACCTTCCTTAACGTCGCCGCCTAGAACGCCGCCCTGGTATGCAGCGCCTAAAGCTACGCATTCGTCAGGATTGATACCCTTAAACGGATCTTTATTCATAAAGCTCTTAACAGCTTCCTGAACAGCCGGAATTCTTGAAGAGCCGCCTACCATAAGAACCTTGTGAAGATCGCCTGCCGAAAGACCGCTGTCTGAGAGAGCCTGCTTTACAGGACCCATTGTGGACTGTACAAGATCTGATGTCAGTTCATTGAACTTAGCTTGAGTAAGAGTGAGGTCAAGGTGTTTAGGACCTGTAGCGTCAGCTGTAATAAACGGGAGATTAATCTGTGAAGTAGGAGTTGAAGAAAGCTCGATTTTTGATTTTTCTGCCGCTTCTTTCAGTCTTTGCATTGCCATTTTATCTGATGAAAGGTCAATACCTTCGGACTTTTTAAATTCAGCTATCATCCAGTCGATAATTCTCTGGTCGAAGTCGTCGCCGCCTAAGTGGTTGTTTCCGGCTGTTGCAAGAACTTCTGTAACGCCGTCGCCCATTTCAATGATTGAAACGTCGAATGTACCGCCGCCCAAATCATAAACCATGATTTTCTGATCTTCTTCCTTATCAACACCGTAGGACAGTGCAGCTGCTGTAGGTTCGTTGATAATTCTCTTTACGTTAAGACCTGCGATCTGACCTGCGTCCTTTGTAGCCTGTCGCTGAGCGTCTGTAAAGTAAGCGGGAACTGTAATAACAGCTTCTGTAACTGTTTCTCCAAGATAGCTTTCGGCGTCTGATTTAAGCTTTTGAAGAATCATTGCCGAAATTTCCTGCGGAGTATATGATTTGCCGTCAATATCTACTTTGTAATCAGAGCCCATATGGCGCTTAATGGAAATAACTGTTTTTTCAGGGTTTGTAACAGCCTGACGCTTAGCTACCTGACCTACCAGTCTTTCGCCGTTTTTAGAAAAGGCAACAACTGAAGGAGTGGTTCTTGCACCTTCTGAGTTAGGAATAACAACGGCGCTGCCGCCTTCCATAACTGCTACGCATGAATTTGTTGTACCTAAGTCAATACCAATGATTTTTCCCATGATAAATCTTCCTTTCTCATATATACCGTTTAAATTATGTGATATCGTTAAAATTAGTTTGCCACTGCTACAACGGCATGGCGGATTATTCTGTCATTAAACATATAGCCTTTTTGGAAAACCTCGCAGACTGTATTTTCACCGAAATTTTCGTCTTCCGTCTTTTTTATTGCGTTGTGAAGATTCGGATCAAATTCATTGCCAAGCGCCTCCATTTCGGTAACACCTATTTTTTTCAGTACTTCAATTAAATTTGTATAAATCATCTGCATACCGTTTTTAAAGGATTCGTCAGTGCATTCTGCTTCGATAGCTCTTTCAAAGCTGTCCAGTACCGGAAGAATTTCCGCAATGCATCTGCATGTTGCGTCGCCGTAGGCTTCCATTTTTTCCTTTGTGGTACGCTTGCGGTAATTTTCATATTCCGCATAGAGTCTTAGATATTTGTCGTTTGCTTCGGCAAGCTGATTAGTTAGCTCTCCTATTTTCTCATGTAATTCACCGGATTCGTCCTGGTTAATTTCAACGTCAATGTCCATATTTTTGTTGGGAGCTTCCGATGCTTCTTCGGTTTCTTTTATTTTTTCTTCATCATTCATTGTCATTGTCCTTTCTGTCTGTATCAGTATCTTCGGAAATAAGATCTGATATTTTATTTGTAAAGTATTCTATATATGGAATTATTTTCGCATAATCAAGCCGTACCGGACCTATTATACCCAGTGAACCGGCTGTTTTATCACCTTTTTGATAATTTGAAACTATCATACTGGAATTGCCGATAACGAAACCGTCGTTTTCCTCACTGAACATTACATGGATTCCGCTGAATGAGTCATCCAAAAATCCTTCGATTTCGGATTTTCGGTCCATAAACTTTACTATGTCCATTTTATCCAGTTCATCGCAGGACAAAAGATTTTTTTCGCCTTTTACCGTCAGTTCTTTATTTCTCAGATCCTTTGACAGTTCATATACCCCCTGAACAAGAGGAGTAAGAGTAAACATATACGTCCCCAAAGCCTCGACCAAACTGTTGAGCATATCATCTGAAAGCTCGGAAATTGATATTCCCTGAAGATTTTCTTCTATATAATTTGTGAAAAATTCGAGCTGTTCGTGAGTAAGATCGAATTCCAATCTGCATGCTTTGTTTTTTATGCTGCCGTTTGAGGTTATAAGAAGTATCACATACAGCCGTTTGCCTGTCGGAATTACTTCGACTTTTGAAATTACCGAAAACTTCGGAGCTGCATTTGAAGCCACTACCGCACACTTAGTAAGCTCTGCCAGAGCCGTAGCGGCGCTTTGAATTACAAGGTCTTCGGTAACCGCTCCCTGTTCTTCGAGCATTTTGTCCAGGCGTTTAACCTCTTCTGCCGGAAGGGTCTGCGTTTTCATGATTTTATCAATATAAAGCCTGTAACCGCTGAATGTAGGAACACGTCCCGCAGAGGTGTGAGGCTGTTCAAGGTATCCCAGTTGTTCAAGCATTGCCATATCGTTTCTTACTGTTGCGGCAGAAACATTTATTTCAGGCAGGGAAGCTATAGCTTTTGAACCTACCGGTTCGCCGGTCATTATATATTCATCTATGACAGCTGCAAGAATTTTTAATTTTCTGTCATTCACAAGTTCGGAGCCTCCTTTGCCCCACTGGCAGTTGCTGTTTTCGAGTGTTAGCACTCCTTATCCATGAGTGCTAAATATAATTTAACACTATTATGCTCACTTGTCAAGGGATTTATGCATTTTCATCACAATGCACAAAAAGCGGCTTTAAAAGCCGCTGTGAAATGTAAAATTTTTGTTTAGAATATTCTTTTTTCAAAAAGCGGAGGGTAAAATTCTTGCTTCTCCGGAATTAAGGGTTTCTTCAGTACCGTCGTCATATCGGACGATAAGTCCGGCATTATCGCTGATACCGATTGCTAAGGCATTTTTTTCACTGTCGAACTTGGAAACCGATACTCTGCGTCCTATAATAAATGAGCGTTTTCGGTATTCGTCCATAAAGGCAGTATCCGAAAGATTTTTTGTCAGTTTATCCATATTTTTCAATATTTCGGCAATGATTTCAGCTCTTGACGGCACAATTCCTGTTTCATCTTCAATTGAAGTAGCAACATTTATAAGTTCTTGAGAGAATATATTTTTAATGGATTTAACATTGATTCCTATTCCGACTACTGCATATTCCGGCTGTCCGGATTCAAAGTTTACTGAGGCTTCTGTTAAAATGCCGCAAATTTTTTTACCGTTTAAAAATAAATCGTTTACCCATTTTATTTTTACGTCTGTACCGCAAACCTTATCAATTGCCTGTGCTGCTGCGACTGCTGCGCAGGAGGTTATCAGCTGACTGGTTTCCATATCGGTTTCGGGACGCAGGATAATGCTGAGATATATACTTGTTCCGTGAGGAGAGCAGAAGCTTCTTCCCATTCGGCCCTTTCCGGCAGTCTGACAATCCGCAATAACTGCCGTTGCATTTTTAGCGCCCTTTCTGGCAAGTTCTTTGGCATAGTTGTTTGTAGAATCGGTTTCATCAAGTACAATTATATCTCTGTTATCAGATTTATCCAAAAAGTTTTTTATAATTTCACGGTTTAAAATATTTCCGGTGCTCTTTAAAATATATCCTTTGTTATTTACAGCCTGTATGTCAACTCCTTCTTCCTGAAGCTGTTTAACAGCCTTCCATATGGAATTTCTTCCTACACCCAATTTATGTGCTAAAGCTTCTCCGGAAATATAATCGTCAGAATTCAGCAGTTCTTCCATTACCTTTTCTTTTGTGGACATTTAAGTCACCCTTTCTCAATTTAATTCATATTATAAATAATAGCACATAAATCTGATTTTAACAAGGGAGGAATTAAAGTGACTGAGGATATGCTCCTTGTTCTGGCAATGTCAACCGATGCATTTTTTGCGGCATTGTCATATAGTACCGGAAAAATAAAAATTCCCGTAGTATCCGCTTTTATAATAAGTGCTATAAGCTCGGCGGTGTTAACGGCTTCAATGCTTGTTTCCTTTGCGGCGGGTTCGTTTATTCCCGAAAGCTTCTGCCGTACGGCAGGTGCGGTACTTTTAGGTATTATAGGTATTACAGGTTTTTGTCAGAACGGTCTTAAATCTATTCTCAGAAAGCATCAGGGCAACGGTAAATTGTCCTTCAGCTGTTTTAATATCGGATTTGTTATAAGCGTATATTTGGACGAAACACAGGCAGACGCAGACCGTTCACAGATATTGTCACCCAAAGAAGCTATAGCCCTTGCTTTGGCATTATCCGTGGATTCGGTGTCCGGCGGACTGGGCGCAGGACTTTCCGGTTCAAATGTATTTAGGGTATGTATATTAAGCTTTATATTCGGACTAATGGCAGTAGCAGCAGGAGGAAAGCTTGGTGAAGGACTAAGTAAAAAAGGTCCGGATCTGTCATGGATCTCAGGTGTTTTCCTTATAGTATTGGCGGCTTATAAGCTTATCGGATAAATTTTTTAAGATAATTTGGTTAAAAATTTTCCGTCTATTGACTATCAGCTCAGATTTTGATATAATAGTATAAATGTAAGTATGGAATCATATTTATAATTTTTAAATGTTAAAGTGAGTTTTTTTAATGAAAAATAATGAACAGTATAAAAAAATAGTTTCATTCTTTTCAAGTTTGATTTTACTTGCCGCATTGGCAGCAGACTTTATGTATATATGGTATGAATACTATAGCGACGCAATTGTTCTTCCGTTTTACAGACGAGGCAATTGGGTGGTTATTTTTATTTATGTAATTCTTACCATGATTTTTTTCAAGGCGTACGGCGGTCTTACAATGGGATATTTAAAGCGTACCGATATGCTTTATTCACAGGCAATTTCCATGGTTGCGGTTAATATAATCACTTATTTTCAGATAAGCGTAATCGGACGTCATTTTATGAAGGTTTTCCCTATGATTATAATGACGGCTACTGATTTAATAATAATCGCATTTTGGATTGCCGCTAACAACAAAATATATTTAAAGCTTTACCCCCCTCGAAAGCTCATAATTATTTACGGCAGCCGTAATGCGGAAACGCTTACTAATAAAATGAGCAGGCGTGAAGATAAATATATGATCTGTGAATCTATTAATATTCATGAAAATATGGATAAAATAAAAAGTGAGATTCTAAGATTCGACGGTGCTATTATATGCGATATAAGCGGACAGCCGAGAAATGATATTATTAAATATTGCTTTGAAAACTCAAAGCGTATTTATATTTCACCTAAAATATCGGATATTATCATCAGAGGAGGGACAGATATAAATTTATTTGATTCGCCTCTGCTGCTGTGCAGAAACAGCGGACTTTCCTTTGAACAGCGATTACTGAAGCGTATTTTCGATATTGTTGTATCAATAATAGGATTGATTGTTTTATCTCCGCTTATGCTTATAATTGCTGCTGCAATAAAGATTGATGACGGCGGAAGTGTTTTTTACAAACAAAAAAGACTTACCGTAAACGGAAAAGAATTTTTTGTTTATAAATTCAGAAGTATGATTCCCAATGCCGAAAAAAACGGAGTTCCTCAGCTGGCAACAGGCTCGGATTCAAGAATTACAACAGTCGGCAAATTTTTAAGAAAGTGCAGGCTGGACGAGCTTCCTCAGCTTTTCAATATACTTAAAGGGGATATGTCTGTTGTAGGGCCAAGACCGGAACGTCCGGAGCTGACTGAAAAATATGAAAAGGAAATGCCGGAATTTAAATTCCGTCTTAAGGTCAAGGCGGGACTTACAGGATATGCACAGGTAACCGGAGTCTATGATACTACCCCGTATGATAAGCTGAAAATGGATCTTATGTATATAGAACGATATTCAATGGTCATGGATTTGCGAATTATTCTTATGACTATAAAAACAATGATATCCCCCGGAGAAATGAACTCCGAGTCGGGTAAAGAAAAATATTAAAGCGGTGAATTGTTTTGAAATATTTGGAGAACAACATAAAAAATCTTACTAATGCCGAGCCTGCTTACAATGAATCCGAATCGGAAAACGATTTGGGCTTTGTAAAAAAAATGAGCAGAAAGAAAAACGGCAATGCTCTCGGCGAATTCGGAATGAAACAGAATGAGCTGAATTCTCAGCTGATTCAGACAGTATGCAGCTTGCAGGATTATTGCCGTAAGCTTGAATCTCAGTTGGAAAAGGAAACTGATGCACGTCATAAAACGGCGGCAGTGCTGTCTGCAATGAAAAAGGAGCTGGACGCAGTGCGCCTGCGGTCTACGCTTAATTCCAACCAGATAGAAAAAATGGACAGCGGTCTCGGAAGATATACAGAAAAACTGGAAAATTATGCCTTGAGCATTTCTCCGGGAGCAAGACTTGCAGATTGTCCGAAGGGCTGTAAGGAGGCAGATATTTCCGGATGCATTGGATATTATGAAAAAATAGAGTCGGCAAAGAATCCTTCCGGTTATGACGGAAATCCCGAACTGGAAAAATTTTTATTTAATGCTATAAGCAGAGAATTTTCCGCCCTTAGCGCTTTTGATAAGGTAGTGATGGATTTTTACGGCGAAGGCAGATATGCAGCCGTATTATATGGAAATCTCAGCCGAAATTCAATTTATAAAATTAATCATCTGAGCAGCACCGATGAACCGCAGGGACATTTCAGTATTATCTGTACTGAAAATCTTAATATTCCGGCAAAGCTTATGCTGAAATCTGCTATGGTCATAGTAACAGGCAGCGAACCGTTGAATAATATGTCTGATGAAGAGCTTGATAACCTTAGATTTCTCAATGACTGCGGACTTCATACCTACATAACGCTTTCGGACAGCGGTTACAGAAGCTTTGCCGAAAAAGGCTTCCGTAATGTTTCGATGATTTCGGCAGATAAGCTTATGAACGGAAAAATAGTCAGAACCGTTGAAAAAGGAATGGAAGCGTCAGTACCGTCCGGAGCAGTTAGCTTGAGTAAGCTGAATAATATTCTTAAAGCTTACGGAAAGAATTTTATTTTAGATCCTGATGAAATTTCTAAGTCGGAATTTATGTGTAATTATGACGTTTATCCTTATAATTGTCTTGAAATTATGGAAAAAACAGCCGTTTCTGCTATGGAGAATTATTATTTTTCGGAAAAAAGTATAACAAGATGCCGTATAAGTGAAACTAATGAAGGAATGTTTAATGTTATTAACGGTTTAAATTATATAAATCACCTTGATTATAATCGGCGTAAAAAGGTATATGCCCGTGTTAAGACCATGTTGGAAACGGACGGTTTGTTTATACTCAACGGATTTGACTCCGTAATCGGAATAAAGCTTCGTGCAATAAACGGCTGGAATGAATATCCGGTTTATGAAGCTCTCTGGACAAGAGAACAGTTTATATCCGAACTTGAGGATAATGGTTTTAAAATAAAGTTTCTTATTCCGGCAGGAACAGGTCTTTTTGACAGGCTCCCGTCTAAATATAGAAAAAGTCCTGTAGAATGGATTATAGGTGTAACGGTATAGTCATTATTAAAAAATGGAATTATGAGAAAAATGTAATTTTTTCAGGAGGATTTAAATGAGAAAAACAAAAATTGTTTGTACAATCGGACCGGTAACACAGAGTGAGGAAATGATAAAAAAGCTTATGGAGCATGGTATGAACGTTGCCAGATTCAATTTTTCTCACGGAAGCTATGAGTACCATCGGGAATGTATTGAAAAAGTTAGAAAAGCTGCGGCTGACCTGAATCTTCCTGTTGCAGCAATGATGGATACAAAGGGACCTGAAGTAAGACTCGGCAGATTTGTTGATGATGAGCCTGTTGAAATTAAAAACGGCGATATTTATACGCTTACTACTGAAGATTGTCTTTGTACAGACAAGATCGGCAGCATTACTTTTAAAAAGCTTCCCAATGATGTTTCTATCGGTACCAGAATACTTATAAACGACGGTGTTATTGAGCTTCTTGCGGAAAAAGTCACCGCTACAGAAATTGAATGCCGTGTAATACACGGAGGTAAGCTTTCTAATAATAAGGGCATCAATGTTCCGGGTGTAAAGCTTTCTATGCCGTATTTAAGCGACGCAGATATGAACGATTTGGAGTTTGCGGCAAAAATGAAGTATGATTTTATTGCGGCAAGCTTTGTCAGAACTGCTGCGGATATAAATTATCTTAGAAAGTATACACAAAGTCTGGGTTGGTTTGACGTAAGGATTATAGCAAAGATTGAAAATCTTGAGGGCGTTGAAAATATAGATGAAATTCTTGAAGCTGCTGACGGTATAATGGTAGCAAGAGGCGATATGGGTGTTGAAATACCTTTTGAACAGATTCCTGCAATACAAAAAGACCTTATCCATAAGGGCTATAATGCCGGAAAACAGGTTATTACAGCAACTCAGATGCTGGAATCAATGATATCAAGTCCACGTCCTACACGTGCAGAGATAACAGACGTAGCAAACGCTATTTATGACGGTACGAGCGCTATAATGCTATCGGGGGAAACCGCAGCAGGGGATTATCCTATAGAAGCGGTAAGTACTATGGCTCTTATTGCGGAAACTACCGAACAGAATATTGATTATAAGGCCAGATTCCAGAAAAGAGGTACTGACAGCAATCCGAACGTTGCAAATGCTATTTCTCATGCATGTGTTACAACTGCTCATGACTTAGACGTAAAGGCAATCATAACAGTAACCAAGGGCGGAAGCACTGCTAGACTTATTTCTAAATACCGTCCGCTCTGTCCGATTATAAGCTGTACTACCGATGAAGTGATATGCCGTCAGATGAATATGTCATGGGGCGTTACTCCTGTTATTATAAACGAAGAAACCAGTACAGACGAGTTGTTTGAACACGCTGTGGACGCTGCCAAGAAGTATGGATTCGTAGAATCGGGAGATAGAGTTGTTATAACTGCCGGAGTACCGTTGGGAATGTCCGGTACAACTAATCTTATGAAGGTTGATACCGTTAAATAATCCTGAAAGTATATTTTAAGCTTGACATATTATCTTGTGCGTGATATAATAGATGAAATTAATACTGCCGCCGGGCAGATAGAATGCAGAAAGCATTCGTTGGCGTATCATTAGGTCTTTGAAGATACGTTTAACGAATGCTTATTTTTTGGAGGTTTTATTTGTATGAAAATTAAAAGTCTTTTTCGCAGTCTGACCAAATTTGAATGGTGTTTATGGACTGTATCTGTTGTGGTCGTTATAGGTTCCTTTGTACTGTCAGGTTCATCTGATATATTAACAATTATAGCTTCACTAATTGGTGTTACTGCTCTTATTTTTGTTGCTAAGGGGCATGTTTTCGGACAGGTTTTAACAGTAATTTTTTCGGTTTTTTACGGTATAATATCGTTTTATTTTAAATATTACGGAGAAATGATTACTTATCTTTGCATGACATCTCCTATTGCGGTTTTTTCAATAATAACATGGGCTAAGAATCCCTTTCAACAGTCCTCTGAGGTGGAAGTAAATAATCTTAACCGAAAACAAATCGGTATATTAGTTGTATCCGTTATAACAATTACAATTGCTTTTTATTTTATATTAAAAAGACTGGGTAATGCAAATTTGATTATCAGTACGGTATCTGTTGCTACAAGCTTTACCGCATCTTATTTTACTCTTTTACGCAGTCCTTTTTATGCAATAGGTTATGCGGCAAACGATGTCGTTTTAATAGTTCTATGGATTCTTGCAGCAGTTGAAAATATCTCGTATCTGCCCATGGTTCTGTGCTTTTTTATGTTTCTTCTCAATGATTTTTACGGATTTTTTAATTGGAGAAGAATGAAACAAAGACAGGAAAATGCATTTGTAGGTAATGTATAATCCTATAGAAAATCATATTAATAATAAAAAGGGGACGCCCTCTCTTGCAGGGCGTCCCCTCGCCTAAAAACAGTCCACAGGACTGTTTTCTTAACGGCTCACCCCTTGCGGAGCGCCTTGTTTTGGGGATTTCACTCTCTGCGGAGAGTGACCAAAGGCTCTGCCTTTGGAATCCGCAAGCCTTTAAAAAGGCTTGACCTAAACTTTTAAGTCAGTTTTTTCCTTATTCAAAAGAATCTTTTGATAGACTAAAAGCCGGCTTTAGACCGGCTTTTATTTTATTATTCAGCTGAATTTATAAACATTTCATAAATCTTTCTGATTGCTTCTTCAAAATCTGATTCGCCGATAGCGATTATTACGTTTAATTCGCTTGAACCCTGATCAATCATTTTAACATTAATTCTGGCATGTGCCATTGAAGCGAATATTCTTGCGGCAGTACCACGGGTACGGATCATTCCGCGTCCTACTACTGCCAGAATAGCAATACCGTTTTCCAGTTCGATATGGTCAGGTGCGACAGCCTTTCTTATTTGTGCGATAACCTCGTCTTCTTTACCTTCGATTTGACCGTAAGGGAAGATAAGAGAAAGAGTATCAATACCGGACGGCATATGCTCAATGGATATACCGTTTTTTTCAAGGACTTCCAGTACTTTTCGGCAGAATCCCAGTTCACTGTTCATCATTGCCTTTTCAATATTTATAGCAGCAAAACCTTTTTTGCCTGCAATACCGGTTATAGTGTATTTATTACATTCGTCTTCAGAAACTTCGGAGACTATCATAGTACCCGCATCTTTAGGAAGGTTAGTATTTTTGATGTTTATCGGAATACCTGCCGCTCTTACCGGGAAGATAGCGTCCTCATGTAAAACGGTTGCACCCATGTACGCAAGTTCACGCAGTTCCTTGTATGTTATAACGTTTATAGCTTTCGGGTTTTCTACGATTCTAGGATCAGCTACTAAGAATCCCGAAACGTCTGTCCAGTTTTCGTAAACGTCCGCTTTTACTGCGCTTGCAATAATTGAACCGGTTACATCAGAACCGCCTCTTGAAAATGTTCTTACTACACCGTTTACATCAGCGCCGTAAAAGCCAGGAATAACTGCTCTTTCAACATTTTTCAGCCGATCCCTTAGCTTAGGCTGTGTTTTTTCATTGTTGAAGGAACCGTCCTCATTGAATACGATAACATCAGCGGCGTCAATAAATTCGTACCCCAAAAGTGCGGCAATAACAATACCGTTTAAGTATTCTCCTCTGCTTGCGGCATATTCGCTGCCGGCTTTAGCGGTAATATTTTTCTTTATTTCGGCAAATTCATTGTCAAGGGAAAGCTCAAGTCCCAAATCGTTTATAATGCCGTTGTATCTTTCGGCAATTGCACCGAATGCATTATCAATACTTTTATTTTCCATTGCAAGACTATTGCAGTTATACAGCATATCCGTTACTTTTATATCATCGGAAAAACGCTTGCCCGGTGCGGACGGTACAACATATCTGCGTCTTTCATCACTCTTTATTATATCGGCAGCCTTAGTGATCTGCTTTGCATCAGCCAGACTGCTTCCCCCAAATTTTACAACTTTAACATTCATACAGTTATTCTCCTCTTGATTTTTTTACCGTAATCACATATTTAATAGTATATGGTATTTTATAAGAAAAATCAAGTGTAATTAATTACAAAATATTGTAAGTTTATCGGTGTTCTTTTGTCAAATACGCTTGTACGTCCCCGAAAGACACTTATATAAGGCTCGACAGGCAGCTTTTAAAAAAGCTAAGAAAATTTTTTATTTGTTCATTTTCGTCTCGTAATTGATGCTGAACCAAAGAAACCAGTTTCTTTAAAATTTCTTTTATATGTCATTTTCTTTGCTTGTGCAAAGAAAATAACGAAAAGAAACGCCCTTCTTTCTTTGTTCACACAAAAGAAAGAAGCAAAGAAAGGTAACGACTGCATAATTGATAGAAAACTATAAGGCAAGGTACTCTCCCCAAACTGTGCTGAGACGTTTTTGCCACTTACGTTCTCCGCTTAACTGCACTCATCTTCATTGGGTGTGAATTTTTATGTTACGTCTTGCCTTTTATGGGGAGACATATTAGTTCATTAACTGTATGAAGGATAAAGTTTTTCTTTGTTTTACTTTCTTTCACATGAAAGAAAGTAAAGAACGCATTTCTTTGGTTCGTTTCTTGTTGCGAGACAAGAAATGAACAAA